>NZ_JBIVXW010000028.1:0-118690 GCF_044769405.1 Streptomyces sp. NPDC090442 | reverse complement strand
AACCCGGGCTCCGGGGCCGGCGGGGGTGTTTGGCGCGAAGCGCGCCCGGCCAGGGCCGGGCGCGCTTCGCGCATATCACCGCCGAGGGCCTTTCTGGGATGATTTGAGAGGTCAGAGCAGAGCCCGGAACGAGTTGTCAGCCAACAAGGGGTCAGCGGCGGGCACCTTCAACAGCTGTTGCGTCTGGGCCCGCTTGGGGGCCGGGCAGTAGGCGTCCACCTGCATGACGACGGCCCGGTTCTCCTCGGGTTCCGCAGGGGCCGGCATGGGTGCGGGGCCAGATTCGGCTGCTCAGCTCGGTCGGAATCGTCTACTTGGAGCGTGAATTCAGTCGCCAGTTGAAGTTGCCCGAGGTGTTCCGGATTCGCAACTGGAAGCGCAGCAAGGTCACGAACGATCTGGAGGCCGGGGAGAACCCTGTCGGAATTCCGCCAGCCCTCGTCGAGGAGATCTGCTGAACTGATCGGGAATTGCAAGGCCCTTCACAGGATGGAATTCATGGCCACAACTACCACCGAGACCACACACCTTGACGGAACCGACTTACCACCCCGATCGCCACTGATGGGGTGGCTGGCCGTGATATCGGTGGTGCTGGGAATCTTCTCGATCGTCACGACCGAGATCCTGCCGATCGGTCTGCTCACCTCGGTCGGGTCCAGTTTCACCGTCTCCGACGGGATGGCTGGGCTGATGATGACCATGCCCGGGTTCCTCGCAGCGATCTCGGCGCCGCTGGTCACGGTGGCGACCGCACGCATCGACCGTCGATTGATGTTGTGCCTGTTCATGAGGGACCCCTCGTAGCGTGGAATCCGCGATACCAGGGGAAGTTGAGGATGAGCATGCTCCACTTTGCCGGACACGTTGACGTGTCGCTCAGGCCGCGAGGGCGGCTTCGTACTCGGCGGGCTGCGGCAGTCGAGGCTACTGAGCGGAGCGGAGGGCAAGGCCGGGCACGTCAGCGCCTGACGTGCAAACAAGCACGTGAAGCCTCCGATAGAGACAGTTCTCTTGGTCGAGGACCCATCTACCAGGGCTCCAACACGCGGCCAGTCCAACTGCCGGACTCAAGCGCCAGGTTGAGAAGAGGTCCGTAACGGGATCACGGTCGTCGGCGTCCTCGGCGGCTGCCTGTGTCCCGACCTCCAGCTCCGGGCCAGTCCGTCTCTCACACTCGGATGCGCTGCCAACGGCCCCGCTGGCACCACTCACCCACCTCCGAACTGGCAGCGGCAGCCGTGTCGAACTCCCACCCGGGGCAGGCGAGACTGTCCAGCACCACACAGCCCCGACAGCGAAGCCGGAGAGGCGTGCTGCTCTGCGCCCCGTCACGAGGACGCCCATCCGCTCCCGAGGTTGTCGTCACAACCGAGGGACCGCGGCCGCTCGTTGCGCCGCCGCCACGATGCGACGACCCCAGGCGACAGGAGATTCATCAAGCACCGGATATCCCACCCTTAACGCCGCTTCAAGGAATCGGGGAACCGGGCCTTGAGGTGCGTTTCGCCCCGAAAGCACGCCTAGGGTCGAATGCGTTGAATGTGATGCTCCCTCCGAAGAGGTCTTCTGATGCCCCGTAAGCGAATTGCGCTCGTGTGCGCGAGTGCCCTGGTCGGAGTCGGCGCGCTGGCCGTCGTCCCCGTCGTAGCCACCGCCGGCCAGTCCGCCGAACTCGGCGCGAGCTGCCGTATCGCCGATGGGGCGAGCCCGTGGTGGGCCACGGGCAACATGGTCGTCCGCAACAGCGGAGACGCCTACGCCAAGGACTGGAAGCTGGAGTTCGACCTGTCCGAGGGGCAGGCCACCATCCACGATCCGTGGGCCTTCGAGCTGCGCCAGGAGGGCCGGCACGTCACCGTCACCCCGATCGGGGACCGGGCCGGGGTCCCGGCCAAGGGCGAGCGGAAGGTCGACGTCGGGATCAATCCGTCCGGCAAGGGGATACCGAAGACCTCCGGCTGCAAGGTCGACGGCCGTGACGACTCCGGCGTCCCGGAGGACACCACTCCCCCGACCACACCCGTGGAGAAGGGCTCCCACGTCATCGACCACCGGACGGTGCACGTCATGTGGCAGGCCTCGGAGGATTCCGGTTCCGGGGTGGACAAGTACGAGGTCTTCCAGGACGACAAGCTCGCCAAGACGGTGGGCAACGGCATGACGATGACCAACGTCGAGAACCTGAAGCCTGCCACCACTTACCGGTTCAAGGTGCGGGCGGTGGACGTGGCCGGGAACCGGTCCGGTTTCAGCCGGGAGGTCGCTTTGACCACGCGCGCCGCGCCCGAGGACGACACCCAAAAGCCCATCATGCCGAAGAAGTTGGCGGGAGAGGCCCTCGGGCCGAACCAGGTGTCGCTGCGCTGGCAGGCCGCCACCGACGACGTCGCCGTGACCGGCTACCGGATCTACCGCAACGGGGCCAAGGTGCAGGAGGCCGGCCCCACGGCCACCTCTGCCGTGATCGGCGGGCTCAGCCCGAACACCGCGTACCGGTTCAAGGTGACCGCCTTCGACGGTTCCGGAAAGGAGTCCGACCCGACCGACGAGATCACGGTGACCACCGGCACCGAGGGGGGCGGGGGCGGGGGCGACGGCGGAAACGGGGCACCGGGCGACTTCGCGGCCTCGACCCTCACCAAACAGGACGGGCCCGTCACCCAGCACTACCTGAACCTCACCTGGGCGGTGCCCAAGGGGCAGGGACAGATCACCACCTACCAGGTCTACCTCGACGGAAAGCTCGCCCAGACCTTCATGTGGGGCACCGGCGACCCGGTCATGCCGATCCCCTCGGCCAGGACATCGCGCGAGGTGCTCGTCGGGGCCAACCCCGGCAGGACGTACAAGGTGAAGATCCGGGCCCAGCTCGGCGACGGCACATGGGGCGCGTTCTCCCCCGAGAAGCCCGTCACCACCGGCCGTTGACCGCGTAACTCCGTACCGCGCTCTTCAGGAGACCACCATGCAGAACCCCCTCCGCACCCGCCGTTCCACGACGCTCGCCCTCACCGTCCTCGGCGGCGTCCCGCTGGCCCTGACCGTTCTCACCGCCGGCCCGGCCGCGGCCCACGGCTCGACCGGCAATCCGGTCAGCCGCACCGTTGCCTGCGCCAAAGAGGGCTGGTCGCCGAGCAATGCTGCCTGTAAGGCGGCGCTCGCCCTGAGCTCCGGCCAGATCGGCGACTGGAAGTCGATCGTGCAAGGCCAGGCGATCGACCATGCCGCCCCCACCTCCTCCCCGCAGCACCGCCGCCACATCCCGGACGGCAAGCTGTGTAGCGCCAACAACGGCCAGTTCGCGGGCCTGGACCTGCCGCGTACGGACTTCCCGGCCACCTCGCTGCCCAGTGGCCGGGAGTACACCTTCCAGTACGACATCAGTGCGCTGCACAATCCGTACCGGATGGAGATGTACGTGACCAAGGACGGCTTCGACCCGTCCAAGCCGCTGAAGTGGTCGGACCTGGAGGACACCCCGTTCCTCAGTGCGGACAACACCGCGGCGACCGCTGCCCCGGCAGGCTTCCTCGGTTCCAAGGTCTTCACCTTCAAGGCCCAACTCCCGCAGAAGCAGGGCAAGCACCTGATCTACACGATCTGGCACGGCCTGAAGAAGCCGGACGGCTCCTTCCAGAGCCAGGAGGCCTTCTACTCCTGCTCGGACGTGGCGTTCCGGTAGCCCCCCGGGCCCTGTGGCCGAAGAGGGCAACGGGCAGGTCGGAGACGGGGTGACGGGGCAGGGCCCCTCGGTCGTTGGCGTCGTGACTCCACGCATCACGCAGCGGCCGAGGGAGTCTGTTGGTTCCGCGTCCTGCCCTGCTCGACGTTCCGTACGAGTTGGTCAGGCACATCTCCTGGCCAGCCACGCCCGAGGGCGTGAACTTCGCCACGGGGACGCCGGTAAGTCCTCGGAGCCCCCACCCTGATCCGGTCCATGCGCTCCAGGGCCTCAGGAGTCGCGCACCTGACGGGCGCGGTTGAACACCGCGGCGGCTTGGGTGCGGTTGCGCAACTGCAACTTCCCCAGTGCACGCGAGACATGGGACTTCACCGTCCCCTCCGCCACTCCCAGGCGTTGTGCGATGGCCAGGTTGGTGAGCCCCTGCGAGACCCCGGTGACGGCACGTCGTTCCTGTTCGGTGAGTTGCTGCCAGCGTCGCTCGAAGGCCATCGTCGCCGGGTCCCGGAAGCGGGCGAGGTGATCGAGCACATCGGTGACCAGTTGAGAGTCCACCACCGCTCCCCCGGCGGCGACCTTGCGGACCGCGTACAACAGGTCAGACGCAGCCGAGGTCTTGAGCAGCAGCCCGCGCACGCCCAACGCCCACGCCTCGACCAGCAGGGCTCGGTCCGCGTACGAGGTGACGGCCAGGATCCGGGGTGCGGGGCGGCCGGCGTCGCGCAACCTTCGGGCGAGAGCCAGGCCGCCTATGTCTGGCATCCGCAGGTCGACGACGAGCACGTCCGGGGCGAGCACGGCTGCCAGGCTCAGTGCCTGATCGCCGGATGCGGCACGGCCGACGACCCGGATGTCCGGGGCGGAGTCCAGCGCCAGGACAAGCCCGTCCAGGACGACTTCCTCATCGTCCGCCACCACGACACGACACATCTGTGGGCCCTTTCCCGAGCACGTTTCACGACGTCCGTCAGCTGCACCGCGCCGCCTTGGAAAAGGTCATAAGTCCCCTCATCGAGGGACTTTGACGCAACGAAAGATCAGCCGACAGCCGGGACCATAGCCACCCCCGGCCGTGCGCCCCATGAACATCCCGGATGCCTTTCCGGCAGCACGTCCATACGCCGCTGTACCAATGGAAAGAAGAAGGATGATCGCCCCGACCTTTGTTGAGATACCTCCTGGTACCAACTGTGACTGTCCCGGCTGCCTGGTGGAGCGGGTCGAGGCACGGCGACGGTACTGGTCGCACGGCGGTACGGGGGCGGCCCACCGGCGGGCCGCCGCGCTCGTGGTGCTCGGTGGGGTTTCACTGACCGGCCTGGCAACGGCGCAGGCTCCGGAGGCACAGGCGGCGACTCCTCAGGCGCCCATGGCATCCGCGCAGAACGTCCTCGCCACGCAGGCACTCGCCCGGGCCTCCAGCATCACGCGCAGCGAAATGCTTCAGCGGGCGCAGAATTGGGTGAACCAAGGTGTCCCTTACAGCATGTACTCCTACTGGGGCGACGGTTACCGGCAGGACTGCTCCGGGTTCATTTCCATGGCGTGGAAGCTCGGCAGCAACCAGTGGACGGGGAGCCTGCCGGGCTACGCGGTGCGCATTGCGAAGAGCGACCTGAAGCCCGGCGACATCCTGCTCTTCCACAACCCCGCCAATCCCGGCGCGGGTTCACACGTGGTGATGTTCGCGGGCTGGGCGAACTCGGCCCGTACCTCCTACCTCGCCTACGAGCAGACGCGGCCGAAGGCCGTCAAGCGCACCAATCCGTACGCCTACTACTCCAACTCAGCCTCCTACGTCGCCTACCGCTACAAGAACGTCGTCGAGGACGGCGCGAGCGCCCCGCCGGGCAGTGGGAACTCCGGCTCGTCCGCCTTCCCCGGAAGCTCGTACTTCGGCCCCGGGAAGTCCAACGCGCACATCACCCGGCTCGGGAACATGCTCAGCAGCCGGGGCGGGGCCGGGTTCTACCCGCGCGGCACCGGCCCGAACTGGACCGACGACGACCGCAGGGCGACCCAGGCATTCCAGAAGGCACAGGGCTGGACGGGCTCGGCCGCGGACGGCATACCGGGTCCGGAGACCTGGCGGCGACTGGTCAACGGGACCGGCAACAACATCCCGGCCAGCGGCGGCGGAGGGAGCTCCTCGGGCAGTGGGAGTTCCAGCTCGTCCGCCTTCCCCGGGCGTTCGTACTTCGGGCCCGGCAAGTCCAACGCACACATCACCAAGCTCGGGAAGCAGCTCGTCAAGAAGGGGTACGGGCGGTACTACACCAGGGGGCCGGGGCCGACCTGGGGCGAAGCCGACCGGCGAAACGTGGAGGCATTCCAACGGGCACAGGGGTGGTCCGGGCGGGACGCGGACGGCTACCCGGGGCCCGAGACCTGGCGGCGACTCAACTCTTGAAAATGGAGCGCTTTTGACGGTTTGATCACGGTGTTAGCGCTTGGCGTGCATAGTGATCCTTTCGCGGCGGTTGCCGTGGGCTCCGGATGAACCTGTTCTCCGCCCGGCACCGCGGGTGAAGGAAAGAGCAAAAGGCATGGACCAGTTGAACAACGAGCAGTCCAAGGCACGATGGCCACGGATCGACGTCGGCCATGCGCTGAAGCCGAACGTGTACACCAGCACCGGCAGCCTGCCCATGAACGCGCTGTTCCGCGAGTCGCACCCCTGGCTCAAGAGCCAGGCAGAAACGGCCAAGGCTCCCCACACCCAGCCGATGGCGCTCATCGCGCCTCAAGGGACGCCCTCCGAGGCTGCTTCCGCTTCCCACTCTGCCGGGGTATCGGCTGCACCACCAAGCACCCGAGCGACCCTGCCGCCCTTGTCACCGCAGACAGTCAGGTCCCGCAGCCCCAAGGCCGACGGCGAGTTGCGGGAACGCCTCGCCGTCAGCCTGCCCGGCTGGTGCGCAGTCCTCGTCGCCGGACTCTGCCTGGCCGGCGCGGGCGGTCTGCTGCTGTGGCTGACCGGTCAACTCCCGGCATCGATAGCCGACCGGTTGGGCGAGCCGCCCGAGCCGTCAGCCATGCCTTGGGGGCCGGTGACGGTCGGGCTGTTCACGTTGTGCGGAATCCTGGCCGTGCTCTGCCTGGTCGGCCTGACCCGTGTACGCGGCGGCACCGCCGTGGTACTGCACGCATACGGCCGCTACCGCGCCACACTGCGCCACACCGGACTGCGGTGGCAGAACCCGCTGCGGCTGCAACGGGTGGTCGACGTCCGGATCCGTCACTGGCGCAGCCGGCTCGACGAGGTGACCGACCGCGACGGCATTCCGCTCGACGCCGTCCTGCTCGTCATCTGGCAGATCCAGAACACCGCTCGCGTCCTCTACGCGGTGGACGACCACGAGGCGTATCTGAAGGAGCAGTTCGAGGCCGTTGCCGCGCGGGTCTTCTCCACGCTGCCCTGCGACGGCTTCGGCGAGCGGGAGCCCTCGCTCCGCAACGGCCACCACCTGGCCGGCGAACTCACCCAGGCACTCGCCACCGAAGTCCGTGCGCTCGGCATCGAGGTCTATTCCGTGCAGGTCGTGAAGTTGGAGTACGCCACCCATGTCGCCGAGGCGATGCGCCAACGTCGCCTCGCCGCGTTGGAAGCCAAGCACCGGGAGGGCACCCTCGAAGAGGTCGCCCACGCGGTGGAGGCAACCATGCGCAAGGTCACCACGCAGGGCGGCGTGGAGTGGGACGACTACGAACGCAAGGCATTCGCACGGGAGTTGACGGTGGCCTTCTATGCCGCACGCACCTCGGCCGTCCTCCCCACGAACACCGCCACGCAGCCCCAGTAACCGGGCCGTTCCCCTGCCCCCGGCACCTGCCGGCGCTCTCCCCCGTCATCGCCCCGTCTGTTCCAGCCCAAAGAAGGTGCCCTCATGACCGTGCGCGTCATGATCGTCGACGATCAGCCGATCACCCGGTCCGGCCTGCGCTTCCTCGTCAGCTCCATGCCGGGGTACGAGGTGGTGGCCGAGGCCGAGGACGGCGTCGACGCGGTCGCCATGGCCCGCGAACACGAGGTCACGATGGTGCTGTTGGACCTCCGGATGCCCCGCATCGACGGCGTGGAGACCACCCGCCAGCTCATGCGCATGACCGAGCCGCCCAAGGTGATAGTGATGACCACCTTCGAGGTGGACGAGCGCGCCGTGGACGCCTTGGAGGCCGGCGCTCACGGGTTCCTGACGAAGTATCTGCGCCCGGAGGAACTGCGTGCCGGGATGGACGCGGTCATGAAAGGCGCCCAGGTCGTCTCCGGCGAGGTGCTCGACTTCCTCATGCACAAGGCATCCAGTAGCACGACGAGTCTCCACCCCCGCCGCGACGGACTGCCTGTCCTCCTCACCGAGTCCGAGCGCCGCGTGCTGAGCCTGCTCGGGGCAGGACTCAGCAATTCCCAGATCGCCGATGCGCTCTACCTCTCGGTCTCCAGCGTCAAGACCTACGTCTCCCGCCTGCTGAGGAAGTTGAACCTCGACAACCGCACGCAGGCGGCGGTCCTCGCCAACGAGCTCGACTTCGCCGACGAGTGGCAGCAGCATGCAGAGCCCCGCGACCCGTTCCAGGCCCCTCCGGCGCCAGGGCCGTAGACGCGGGTGTCGACGACGGCGAACTCGGCCTCTCAGTAAGCCAGTTCAGACCATCGACCGAGGGTCGCCCGCCCAGGCATCCTCACCTGCTCCACCAACCCCGTCTCATTCGCGACCAAGGCGGCCTGGGTGCGGTTCTCCAGATGCAGCTTCCCCAGGAGCCGGGACACGTACGTCTTGACGCTCGTCCGGGAGAGCTGGAGTTCGGCCGCGATCTGGGAGTTGTCCAGCCCGAGCCCCAGCAACCGAAGGACTCGGTGCTCGCTCTCGTTCAACAGCGCGACCTTGTGATGATGGTCGAGGAATCGCGGAACGGGCCGCTGGTCGTCGGATCCCATCAACCCGTCGAAGACGTCTTCGCCGATCGCGCAGCCGCCGGTGAGGACGTGCCGCAGTACTGGCGCCAGGATTCGGTTGTCCAGGGTCCGGGTGACGAACCCCAACGCGCCCGCCCCAAGTGCCGCGTCGAGTGCCTCCACACCGGGCTCCTTTCCGAACAACACCAGTTTCGGCGGTCGTGCCAGCGATCCGCCCAACCGATGGGCGTGGAGTTCCGCGGATCGCACCAGCTCCAGTTCCATCAGAACGATCTGCGGACAGTGGGCACGAATCAGCGGGCCGGCTTCCTGACTCGATCCGGTCTCGGCCACGACGTCGAATCCACACTGCCGGGAGAGCACGTTCCGCAACTCCGCCCGGAAGATCGCTGCGCGCTCCACGACGACGACCGAAGCAGCGCACGGGAGCCTGCCGGCAGGGCCGTCAGCAGGCGCGTGATTTTCGAAGGTGATGCTCATGCGAAGAGTCTTGCTGGGCCGAACTTAGCCACGCCTCATTCGCTTCTTAAAGCCGACTTAACCGGCACACGGCCCGCCAAAGCGGCCCGTGTGAGGGGACTCTCTTTGAAGGGCCTGACGGCCGCAAACGGCGCGACGACCACCTGAGCCGAGCCCCTGGCGCCTCCCCCGCCGTGGCACCTGTCGCCGTCCACACGGAGTCGAGCCGGGCCAGCGCACCGCCGCTATCGCGGCCGCCGCCGACCCGAACCAACGCGCCATCCACCCAGCACCCATGAAGCGGCCGTTCTTGCGCACAGCACCCACGTACTCGCCCTGACGTGGGTGGCGGCACTGCCACCGCGGCCGGAGAGAGCCCGGCCACGGATTTATCCGGCGACGGCAAGCCGGATACAAAGCGCCGGCAATGGAAATTTACCTCCCGTTAACGTTCCGCCTTGACGCTGCGCAAACCTATGGCATGCTTAACGGCGAAAGGTGCCGTGCAGTACCGCGCTTCCGCGCGGTTTTTCTGTGCACTCCGCGGCGTGAGCGCCGTGCGGCACCGGCGCTGCCCGTACGAGCGAGGAGGTGATCGGGATGACCAGTCGGAGTCCCGAGGGAAGTCCTCGCTTCAGCGTGCCCTCTTGCTGATCACTCCCTGAGCTGATCCCCCGGCGTCCTCGACGCTTGGCACTGTCGCGCGTATTTCCCCCCTTTTCTGGCTGTCCTCTTGTTCATCGGCCTGGCTTTTTACGATGCACATTTCGTAAGGCCCTTCTCATTCCTTTAGGCGACCGGGCTTCCTTACTTTCGTCCTGCATTTACCGGGACTTTCGGCCCACCCGCCTCTCCATTCGACTTTCCGTGCAACGGTCCGGCTGTGCTGCCCTGGCGCCGCTCCGCCCTGCCGTCATGCCTGGAGAGAGGTTCCGCCATGACCAACACCACCCTCACCCCCAACAAGCTGGCCCCGCCGGGCCGCAACCGCCGTGACCGCAAGGCCGCCGAGTTGGAGGCACGCACCCGTGCCGTCGGCGAGCGCCTGGCCGGCTTCAGCTCCATGCCCGCGGCGCAGGTGCTCCGTGACGCCGACGCCACCGCCCGCGGCCTGCGGCAGGACGAGGCCACCGAACGCCTGGAGCGCTTTGGTGCCAACACCGTCGCCCAGGAGCGCGCCCCGCGCTTCTTCGTCCAGCTCGCCAAGGCGTTCTGGAACCCCTTCATCCTGATCCTCGTCGCGCTCGACGCCGTCATGGCCTGGCAGTGGCTCCAGGCTCCGGCCGACGAGCCCTTCGACCCGGGCATCGCCATCCTCGGCACGATGGTGCTGGTCAGCGGCGTGCTGCGGTTCTGGCAGGAGTACCGGTCGGGCCGCTCGGCCGCTGCCCTGCGGGCGCTGGTCACCACCACCACGGCCGTGCAGCGCCGCACCGGCGACGGCTCCGAGCCGCTCACCGTCGAGATACCGATGGAACAGGTCGTCCCCGGCGACATCGTGCGACTGGCGGCCGGTGACCTGGTCCCCGCCGACCTGCGACTGCTGACCGCCAAGGACCTGATGGTCAGCCAGGCCGCGCTGTCCGGCGAGTCGCTGCCCGTCGCCAAGGCGGACACTCGACCCCGCGACAACGGCCAGCACACCACCACCGACCCGGTCGAGGCCGACAACCTGTGCCTGATGGGCACCTCGGTCACCTCCGGCAGCGCCACCGGCATCGTCGTCGCCACCGGCTCGGACACCTACTTCGGTTCGATGGCCGGCTCGCTCGTCGGCGAGCGCCCGCAGACCAGCTTCGACACCGGTGTGAAGAAGGTCAGCTTCCTGCTGATCCGCTTCATGCTCGTGATGGTCCCCATCGTCCTGGCGATCAACGGGTTCACCAAGGGCGACTGGATCGAGGCGTTCAGCTTCTCGCTCGCCGTCGCGGTCGGGCTCACCCCCGAGATGCTGCCGATGGTGGTCACCACCAACCTCGCGCGCGGCGCCGTCACCATGGCCAAGCACAAGGTCGTCGTCAAGCGCCTCAACGCCATCCAGAACCTCGGTGCCATGGACGTGCTGTGCACCGACAAGACCGGCACCCTCACCGAGGACCGCATCGTCCTCGACCGCTACCTGGACGTCCACGGCCAGGAGGACATGGAGGTCCTGGAGTACGCCTACCTCAACAGCCACTTCCAGACCGGGCTGCGCAACCTGATGGACCAGGCCGTCATCGACCGGGTGCTCGAAGCCGAGGAGGTTGTCGTCGACGCCCGCTTCGCGATGGTCGACGAGATCCCCTTCGACTTCGCCCGCCGCCGGATGTCGGTGGTCCTGCGCCGCAACGACCTCACCGGCCAGACAGGAGCCGGCGAGCACATCGTCATCACCAAGGGAGCCGTCGAGGAAGTCCTCGCGCTGTGCACGCACATGACGGACAGCGGCGAGCGGGTCGAGCTCACCGACGAGCTGCGCCGCACCGTCACCCGCACCGCCGAGGACCACAACCGACAGGGCCTGCGCGTACTGGCCGTCGCCACCCGCACGATGGCCGCCGAGCGCCAGACCTACTCCGTCGCGGACGAGGCCGAGCTGACCCTGATCGGCTTCCTCGCCTTCCTCGACCCGCCCAAGCAGGACGCCGCCCAGGCACTGCGCGCACTGTCCGACAACGGCGTGACCGTCAAGGTCGTCACCGGCGACAACGAACTCGTCGCCGCCCGCGTCTGCGCGGACGTCGGCATCGACGTCGGCAACGTCATCACCGGCTCGGTGATCGACGCCCTCGACGAGACCCAACTGCGCCAACTGGTCCGGGACACCACGGTGTTCGCCAAGACCAACCCGGTGCAGAAGGCCCGCATCGTCCGCGCCCTCCAGGCCGAGGGACACACCGTCGGCTTCCTCGGCGACGGCATCAACGACGCCGCGGCCCTGCGCGAGTCCGACGTCGGCATCTCCGTCGACACCGCCGTCGACATCGCCAAGGAGTCCGCCGACATCATCCTGCTGGAGAAGGACCTCACCGTCCTCGAACAGGGCGTGATCCAGGGACGCCAGACCTTCGGCAACACCATCAAGTACATCAAGATGACGGCCTCCTCGAACTTCGGGAACGTCTTCTCGGTGCTGGTCGCCTCCGCCTTCATCCCCTTCCAGCCGATGGTGGCCATGCAACTGCTGGTACAGAACCTCGCCTACGACATCTCCCAACTGGCCACCCCCTGGGACCGGATGGACAAGGAGTACCTGCGCAAGCCGCGCACCTGGGACGCCAAGGGCATCGGCCGCTTCATGCTCGTCATGGGGCCGACCAGCTCCGTCTTCGACATCACCACCTTCCTGCTGATGTGGCACGTCTTCGGCGCCAACAGCGAGGTACACCAGTCCCTCTTCCAGTCCGGCTGGTTCGTCGAGGGACTGCTGACCCAGACCCTGGTCGTCCACATGCTCCGCACCCGCAAGATCCCGTTCCTGCAGTCCCGCGCCACCTGGCCGGTGCTGCTGATGACCGCGCTGGTCATGGCCGTCGGCATCATGCTGCCGTTCTCGCCGCTCGCCGCGGCGCTGGGCATGCAGGCCCTGCCGATGAGCTACTTCCCGTGGCTGGTCGGGACCCTGCTGGCGTACTGCCTGCTGACCCACGGCGTGAAGACCTGGTACATCCGCCGGTTCAACAGCTGGCTGTGACCGGCCGGTAGAGCACGGGGCGAAGCACCAGGCAACGCCCGCAACTCAATACGCACCACACCACACGCAACAACCCACACGAGACGAAGAGGGTGGATCATGGCCGTGCTCAACGAGTGGCACATGGCGGCCAACATCGCGGCCGGTCTGGGCTTCGGCGCAGTCATCGGCCTGGAGCGCCAGTGGCGGGCCCGAATGGCGGGCCTGCGGACCAACGCACTCGTCGCGGGCGGATCCGCCCTCTTCGTCCTTCTCTCCCAGTACGGATTCCAGGCAGCAACCAGCACCACCGGCTACGACGGCTCACGGGTGGCCGCACAGATCGTCTCCGGCATCGGCTTCCTCGGCGCCGGCGTCATCATGCGCGACGGACTGAGCGTGCGCGGCCTCAACACCGCCGCCACCCTGTGGTGTTCCGCCGCAGTCGGAGCCCTCGCCGGCACCGGCCTCTACGTCGTCGCTGCCCTCGGCACGATAGGCGTCGTCGGCGCCAACGTCTTCCTGCGACCGCTGGCACGCGGCCTGGACCGCGGAACACGCGCCGGAGCCGGCGCCGAAGTGGCCACCGACTACCACTTCGAAGTCATCTGCACCGAACCCGAGGAGGCACACGTCCGCACCCTCGTCGTCCAAGCCGTCACCCGCCCCGGCTTCCTCCTCCGCTCCGTCCGCAGCGAGGACGCCGAGACGGCGGGCAAGGTGATCGTCACGGCCGAACTCACCACCGAACGCCGCGACGACAGCCTCCTGGAAGAAGGCGTCAGCCGCCTCTCCCTGGAACCCGCGGTCTCGGCCGTGAGCTGGACGGTCCTCAACGAACCCCACGACGAAGCGGACAACACCGACGGCGACCGCGCCGCCAGGCCGCGCCCCCGGCGACGGGTGCGCAACCTGCTCACCGGCCGCTGACCGACGCCTCCGGGCAAGCAGCGCCACGGCGTTGCGACCGCCTCTCCCCCGTATCGCCGACGATCCACGCCTCACTCCAGGTCGGGAACCGCCTTACCGTCGTAGGAGCGCTCGAACGGGCCGCTCCGGCCGGTGAGGAAGGCCACGGCGTCCTTCGCCGGGGCCGCGAGGTCCTGGAGCGAGACGTGGACATCGTCCTTGATGATGCTCAGCGACCCACCGACCGTCTGCTTCATCTGCTGCGCCCGGGGAAGGACGGTGTTGGTCTCGAAGGCATGGCCGAAGAGCTGGAGCGGGCTGGTGCCCTTGCCCAACTGCTCGTGCCGGCCCGGGAAGGGCCAGCCCGAGCACTGCATGGTGCCTCCCCCCGCATAGCCGGCCACCGGGTACTTCTGCTTGTCCTTCAGGGACTCTTCCCATCCGGCCTCGAAGTCCCGCTGCCCCGACGCTCCGTTGCAGTTGACCGCCCTGAGGACGAACTCCATGTCGCCGTCCTGCATCGGTCGCCCGAAACCGCGCTCCGGAGAGTTGCCCGTAGGCATTGCGGGGACAGGGGACAAGGCACCCGTTGGGGTCTTCCCTGCCGCGATGTCGCTCAGTGCCTGTGCCGCGCTCGCCCATCGAGCCCGAGGCGACAAGAGGTGCGAGTTGAAGGTGTCTGCGGTGACGCTCCCTCGGGGATGCTTCTCAAGTTCCGTGCGCAGGGCCAGGAGCTTCTCCGACACGTCCGCAGCGGTGCGGCCGAGTCCCAGCCGGTCGTCACGCTCGGCCATCCAGGCCGTGAAGTCCTGGTACCGCCGCTGCCTGGCCGCCAGTTGCGCTTCGGCGTCGTCAACGCTCTGCCACGAGGTGATGACGGAATCGAGCACCATGCGGTCCACCCGGGCGTCGAACTGGCTGCGGTAGGAAGCCCCCAGCGCGGTCCCCCAGGACTTCCCGAAGTAGCTGATCTTCCGCTCCCCAAGAGCTGTGCGAACCCGGTCCATGTCCCTGGCCGCGTTGACCGTGGTCATCGACCTGCTGAGGTCCGGCTCCTTGTTCGCGCACGTCGTGAGCGCCTTGCCGTAAGCCTCGTCCAGGAACTTCATCCTCTCTTTGCCCGTCAGACCGGCCGGCGGCTGCGGGAAGTTGTCGAAAGCCAGCTCCGGACACCCAGGCTTGTCGCTGCGCCCCGTTCCTCTGATGTCAAAGCCAACGAGGTCGAACCGCTTTCCCAGATCGCGCATCTCACTGGCCAGAACCCTCCGCGGCTCGGTCAGCCCCTCGGTGCCCGGCCCGCCCGGATTGATGAACAACGCACCCCGACGCTTGGCGGGGTCACTCGCCTTGATCCGGGACACAGCGATCCGTATCGTGCGGCCATCGGGCTGGGCGTAGTCCAACGGCACCTCGACCATGGCGCATTCGGTCGCCTTGTCCTGCTGATCCCAACCCTCCGCGACCTGCACACACGGCTGCCAGTCCATCGCCCTGCCCGTCGAGGACTCGGAGCCCGGATCGGCAACGGCGGTCGACGGCGCCATGAGCCCGAGGGCCACAACCACCGCAGGAACAGCGACACACAACCGTTCCTTCCCCACGCCACCGCCCCGCGCCATTGAGCTTGTTGAACGCTGCACCTTCCAGTCTCCTTCGTGTGTCACCTGATCCAGCTGATCCAACCCAGGCTGAACGCCGCTGCCCACGCCCCGGGCTCACGGCTCGCCTGGGCTGGAACGCGGGTGCCGGCGCAGGTCAGTTGGAACGAGTGGGCATCGGTGGGGTCTGCGTGCCGTAGATCCAGTTCTTGATGTAGCCGGTGTAGTCGTGTCCGGAGACGGCGTTGACGACGTCGATGTAGTCCTGGGTCGTCGCGGCCCTGTGGCGGAAGCGGTCGAAGAAGGTGCGCTCGATCTTCTGGAACGCGGCGTCCCCGACCTTCAGGCGCAAGCCGTGGAGCATCACAGCACCCCCGGCGTTGGTGCTGCCCAGAACGTCCAGAGCATGCTTCAGACGCCCGGGCGGCCCGGATTCCGGCCGACTGTCCTTGTCGTAGTCGTAGGCGCGCTTGATGTCGTCATCGAGGGTTCCGCCTTCGGAATGGCCCTTCTCCGCCTTGTACAGGAACGTGTAATAGGTCGCATGGCCTTCGCTGAGCCACATGTCGTCCCAGTTCCGCACCGAGACGGCGTTGCCGAAGTACTGGTGGACCAGTTCGTGCAGCATGGTCGGGGCCCCGGACGGCTTGGCCAGCCCCGCTTCCGCGCTGAAGGTAGGCAGCGTCGCGGTCTCCAACGCGGAGGCGTACCCACCCTTCACGCCGAGGACGCCGTACGCCTCGAACGGGTACCGGCTGCCGATCTTGCTCTCGACCCACTCCAACTGCCCCGGAATGAGCTCCAGTTGCGGCTTCGCCTTCTCGTAGAGTTCCGGCGTGACATAGCTGCGCACCGGGAGACCATGGGGGCCTGCCTGCCGCAGCTCCTTGAAGCGGCCGACGGCTGCCTGGACGACCTGCGTGGCGATGGGATCGCGGGTGCTGTACACGTACGTCGTGCGGTCACCGTGGGTGGTGCTGGACTGCAGGGTGCCGTTGGCCACCGCCTGGAGGTCCCGCGGCGTGGTGATCCGCAACGTGACGCGGGCCTTGTCGCGGGGATGGTCGTTCATCGGGAAGAAGACATGCGCCCGGTCCGGCTGACCGAACAGCGCGAAGCCGTCGTCCTTGTTGTACCAGTAGTCCACGTTGGGTGCGCTCTCCGGTTCCGCCGGTGAGGCGGGGTTGGCCGTCCGGTCGGCGACGTAGGCAATATCAATCTGGAACGCCCGGCCCTTGGGCAGGGCACGCTTCGGGGTGACGATCAACTTCTCCCCCACCAGCCGGAATTGGGCCGCTTCGTTACCCACCGACACCGACGTGATCGCCTGTCCGGCGGAGTCGAGACTGAACTCGGAGAGGGACTGAGCCGCCTCGGCCTTGATCCGCACGGAGGACTTCATCTGGGTCGCGCCCGGCCGGTAATCGAAGCTCACGTCATAGGACTTGATGTCGTAGCCACCGTTACCCAGGTAGGAGAAGAGCCGATCGCCGATGGATCGCGCGCCCGGGGTCGCGCGATCCATCGCTTGGGCGGGGACTGAGAGCGTGCTCAGCGTCACCGCCGTCACCATCGTCAGCGCGGCGAGTACGCCGCCTCGCCTGGCAACCTTCGGTTTCAACATGCCGGGGCCCTTCCGCGTGGGTGCTGCGTACGCGGAGATAGTGGCGCGCTCATTGTTCGAGCCGGCCGCAGTCGCGCATCCGGGGTGCCGCTGCCTTGTTTCGGTCCGGTATCAGCGCGCGGCCGCTGAGGCTGACGCAGGTCCGATGAACGCCGGTAGAAGGCGGCGGGCGACAGCGGCCAAGGTCGTTTCCCTGCGTGCTGCCGACAACTCCCCGCTGGCGGACCCCACTTGCAGTCAGTTCAGCTCCCGGCTACCTGCACGTTGGACGCGGTGCGAAGCTGCCGGGCGCACTCCCGGGTACCTGCACGTAAGCCGTTTGGCGCCCCACGCCGCAAAGCCCTACGGTCGTGGCGTGGCGGGATACCGGAGATGAGATGGCTGGCAGAGTGCTCGGGCGAGGCGCTCGGCGAGGCGCTACGGGTCGTGGCACCGGAGCTGAACGGATATCCGGTGGAGGTCCCTGCATCGGCGGATGGCGACCCACTGTGGCACAAGTCCAGCACGGTCGTCGGTGAACAGTTCGTCGTGAAGTTCGCCTGGTCGCGTCCTGCCGCCCTCCGCTTGGCGCGGGAGGTCGCGGCCCTGGTCGCACTGTCGCGCGCGCCGACGGTCCCGTACCTGCCCAAGGTCGTCGTCGGCAGCACCGATCCGTGCTGCTGATCACCAGACTCGCGCCCGGGGCGTCCTTGTTCAAGGTCGTCAACTCGATCGGCCGGGACCAGGCCGGCAGGCAACTGGCGCGGTTCCTGGCGGCGTTGCACGACCCATCGGCCGGCGAGCGCGCCCAGGCTGCTGTCGGCAAACTCACCAACACTCAACTCCCGCCAGCCACCACCACGGCCCCCGAGCGGGTGGTGGCCTGGCACCTGCGCATCGCCCTCGGTGACGCACTGTGGCGCAGCGAGGCCGGCATCCCCCTGCCGGACCGCCGGACACCATCACAGTGGGTGGACGGCCTGTCCGCCCGCTTCACCGCGCTCGACATCGCCCCCGAGACGCCACCACAACTACCCAGCCGGACATGACGCCGCGCCGGCATCCGGTCCGCCTCCGCCCCCTGACTCAGCAGGGGTTGGGCCACGCAGCAGCCGGGATGCTCCGCCACCTTCAAGGCCGCTCCGGCACTCGCCTGGCTTCTGCTGCGCGGCTCGACTGCAGTCGTTGCCCGCGATGCACCCCAGGCCCGGGGGCATGTTGGCCAACTGCCTGAACAGTCGAATCACGTACAACATGTACATTCTTCCTCCGGGGCAGTCAGGGCAGTGAGGCATGACGTACCACTTCGGGGATCGGGGCGTTCCGTAGGGATACGGGTCATGCGGCGAGGGCCGGGACGCGTTCGTGGACGGTGACGCGGAACCAGACCCACTTACCGTGGTCGCCGACCGTGGTCACTCCCCACGCGTCAGCCAGCGCCTCCAGGATGTCCAAGCCACGGCCTGTTTCCAGTTCGTCCAGCGGCGCGTCGCCGCGGCGCGGGCCCCGGCCCATGTCCGCGTTGGAGTCGAATACCGCGCCGGTGATGGTCCCGCAGACCTGATCGCCGGCCACGACCATCTTGATCGTGGCACCGTCCGCGTGGCGGACCGCGTTGGAGACCACCTCGGAAAGCAGCAGCGCCGCGGTGTCCGTCGACGCCGCGCCCGCTCCGGAGACGGTTTCGAGGAGGCGCCGGGCCCGCGCGGCTGCTCGGGTGTCTCGGGGCACGACGGCAGTGGCACGGGTGCTGGTGAAACCAATGACAGGCACGAGGGACACTCCTGAAGGAGCCGGCAGGCGGGCGGGGCGGGAGGCTTCTGAAGACCTCCTGGCTTTCCAGCATGGTCGCGCCGAGCAGGGGCGATTCCCCGCCTTTGGCAAGTCATCGGGCATAACCAAAGAACTGCCGCGGCCCAGCTTTAGTGCGAGGGCGAACCACAGCCTGGACGGACAGCCGGAGACCGTGCGCCGAATTCTTATACGGTGGATTGGTGGCGCAGGAAAGAAGTCCCCGCTGGTCACACCGGACGGCCAATGCAGTCCTGGTCGGCGCCGTCGTGACCATCAGCGTCCTGAACAGTTGGATCAAGGGCACCAACGGCCTGCTCGGCGACGCCCCGGTGCCCCTCATCGCGACCGTCTCGGGGCTGGTCGCCGCACTCCTGTGGTGGCGACGGCGGTGGCCTGGACTGGTGGCCGTGGCGATCATGATCGGCTTCGTGGTCGCCTTCACCCCCACACCCCTGGCCGTCGCGATGTACACCGTCGGCACCGCCTACCGCAGGGTACGCACCCTGGCCCTGTACGCCCTGGCAGCGTGCGCCGCGGCCTTCCTCGTCCTGCTCACCGGCCGGCCGTCCAGCGGCCTGCGGGAGACCGTGTACTTCCTGTCCCTGGTCCTCGGGATGCTGGTTCTCGGCCAGACCGTCGCCATCCGACGCGACCTCACGGCAGAGGCCCAGGCAAAGGCCGAGGGACTCGAACGCGAACAGCACCTGCTGGTGGAACGCGCGCAGGTGGACGAGCGCGCCCGCATCGCCCGCGAGATGCACGACATCGTGGCCCACCGGATCAGCAACATCGTGCTCACAGCCAGTGCTCTCCAAGTCAGCCCGCCCGCTCGCTCAGCACCCGATGTCGCCCGGGCCGCCGAGGACATCCGCGACGAGGGACACCAGGCACTGGAGGAACTCCGCGACACCCTCGGCATCCTCACTCCCGGACGCGACCGCCGACAGGCCCCCCGCGCGCCGCAGCCCGACGTCTCACAGCTCCACCGGCTCGTTGAACGGGCCACCTCCCGCGGCCAGGACGCCAGGCTTGAGGTGAACGGACACCCGGAGATCCTGCCGACCCCCGTCCAGCGCGCGATCTACCGCATCGCCCAAGAGACTCTCACCAACGTCGCCAAGCACGCCCCCGGAGCCACAGTCACCCTCGCCGTCGACTGCCGGCTCGACGGCGTCCACATCAACGTCGTCAACGGTCCACCCGCCCGGCCCGTGGCCGACGGACTCCCCAGCGGCGGCAACGGCCTCATCGGTCTCAGGGAACGCGCCACCCTGCTCGGCGGCACCCTCACCGCCGGCCCCCACGAAAACGGCGGCTTCGAGGTCGAGGTCTACCTCCCGCCCCACCCCGGGGCGCCCCGCGTGGGTGAGAACCATGGGACGCCGTAGCGTAGGCCGTACGACGCAGGATCCCCACAGCGCAGCACCGGCCGTGCAAGCACAAACGGAGACTCGGCGATGAACGCAACAAGGATGATCCAGGTCCTGGTGGCCGACGACAGCGAGATCGTGCGCCGTGGGCTGAGCGACGTACTGGAATCCAGCGGGGCACTCCACGTGATCGCCCAGGCATGGGACGGACGCAGCGCTGTCGAGGCCGCCCGCCGCTACTCGCCCGACGTCGCACTGGTCGACATCCGCATGCCGGGAATGGACGGACTCAAAGCCACACGGGAACTGAGGGCACTACCGCACCCCCCGCGCGTGGTCATCCTCACCACCTTCGGGGAGGACGAGTACGTGGACGAAGCGGTGCGCGCAGGAGCCAGCGGTTTCCTCCTCAAGGACACCCCGCCGAACGACCTGATCCGGGCGATCCGCGACGTAGCCGCGGGCAAAGCGACGCTGGACCCGGCCGTCACCGGCAGGGTCCTGGAGGCCCTCGCCCACCAGTCGCCACAACTGACCCCGCACGAAGAGGAAGCACTCTCCTCGCTCACCGAACGGGAACTGCAGGTCCTGCGATTGGTGGGACGAGGACTGTCCAACGCCGACATCGGCAAAGCCCTCCACCTCGCCGAAGGCACGGTGAAGGGGCAAGTCAGTCGCCTGCTGACCAAACTGGGGGCCGACAACCGCGTCCAGGCCGCACGCCTGGCCTACCGCGCTGGACTCGAACGCTGACACCCGTGCCCCGAGCGGCCGCGAGGCACTCGCCACAGGGCCGGAGAGGCGCAACGCCCCCTATACATAGGCTCCTTGGCGCAGCAGTTCGGCCCGTACCGCGGACACCACATGCCTGGTGCCGCTCGCGTACAGTGCGGCCGCGACGCCCGCCGCATGGCCGGTGGCGAAGGAAGTACCCATGACGCGCAGCGATGCGAACGCCTCGGCGTCGGAGCCCGTCAACCGGCCTGCGGCCCACAGGTTGTCCACGTCTGCGGAACAGATCGCACCGTAGGGGATGTCGTACCAGCCCTTGCCCTCGATGGGTACGAAGCGGGTGGTGCCCTGGCCCTGATGGGTCTCCACCGGCCAGCCGCAGCGGGCGACGGACTCACTGGGACGCTTGCGGGCGGCGAGCGCGTCCGCGCCACTCACCTCCTCCCGGGCAAGCAGCCGTCGGCCCTCACGAATGCCCAACTGCGGCCCGGTGCCCAGCAGGCAGGCGTTCTCCCAGCCCGAAAGATGCTGTCGGAACGCACCGAGGTAGGCCCTGGCCTGGCGCCGGGCGCTGATCTCCGCGCCGGTGAGCGCGGCCGCGTCGAGGGCATCGACGTGCTCGTCGACCAGAAGACCGAGCACTTCCCCGGTGACCGGGAGACGGGCCAACACCCCTTTCTCACGCGGCAGGGGCTCGGGGGAGCAACGGTTGTGGGCAGCAACGGCCGCCTGGACACCCTCACGGCTGAGGTCAGCGTCGGGTGTCACGCCTCCGTAGCGGCAGACGAGCGTGCTGGTCTGCCGTTCTGCGAGTGGGCTCACCCGCACCCCAGCACCGGCCAAGGCGCACAAGACCCCGTCGCCGCTGGCGTCGACGAAGGCCCGCGCGGCAATGCGGTGCCGCCCTGCGGGGTCGCTCACCTCGATCTCTCGCACACGTCCGCCATCCCGCCGCGCTGCGACGACCGTGCTGTGCAAGCGGACGTCGACGCCCGCGGCGCTGACCTCCTCGTCCAGGGCAGCCTTGGTGGTCTCCACGTCCAGCAACACGAAGACGTTGCCGCTCCACGGGAACGAGCCCTCTTGGTACCCACCACGCTCGCGCAGCCTGCGCAGCACGCCTCCGCCGACACCGTCGACCACGCGGCGGCGCTGCTGGTCGAAGAAACCGCAGTAGATCGAAACCGACGCGGCCGTGGCCGCGCCACCCAGGAACGCGTACTTCTCGATCAGCCGGGTACGGCATCCCGCGCGGGCCGCGCCCACAGCCGCGGCGACACCCGCGGAGCCTCCGCCCACCACCACGACGTCGAATTCCTCGTCGGCCTGAGGCTGCTTTCCCTCGGAACGGTGCATTTGTGCAGCGTATGCCAAGCCATCCGGCTGCCTCTGTGCCGAAAGTATGAGTTCGCACCTTCCTTTCGGCCACAGTTTCCCGTGCCGGGCGGCAATTCTTGCGGCGGCCTCGCCAGCTCACACAGCCCGCGCAGAGCGAGCAAGTACGGTTCGAGACCGTCGAGTTATTCGCGCAAGGGATGGCGCCGCAGCAGGCCGCGCGGCGTTGGGGGACCTCCCGGAAGTCCGCGTGTGCCTGGCATGCGCGTTGCCGGGACGGCGGCGTGGAGGCTCTGCGTTCCAAGGATCCGTCGGCGCGGCCCTCGCGGATGCAGCTCTGCTGACGGGACTGGCTGGCGGCCGAGTTGGAGAAACGGCCGACCGCCCACGGCTGGGTGGAGGACCGGCGGTAGACGCTGGCCCGGGTGGCCACGGTGATCGCGTGACGTTTCCGTGTCCGCTTCCGCGCAGCCCGGACTGGGTGGGCGCAGCTCACATGTAGTCGAAGTAGCTGTGCCACCACATGGTCTGCCAGTCCTCCAGGTTCCCTCCGTCGTACCGCTCCCTCAACAGGTGCCCGGGGGTATACGCGCAGCCGAGTTCGGCCGAGGCGGCCGCGATCCGGTCTTGGTCGTCCTTGTGCAGCCGCTCGACGGCTTGGACACCGTCTCGGGCGAGGCCGCCGGCGCCCGCCGTGGTCAAGGGGCCGAAGTTGCTGAGCCGGACGATCACTTGCTGTCTACTCTTCACAGCCGAGGAAGGCAGCACGACCGTGCCGCGAAACGAGGCGTCCCGCACACCACGGTCGGCCTCGCAGACACACTGGAACCGTGCTTCGAGCAGCCGGATGAGCGGTTCGAAGTGGTCGGGAGTCGGTCGACTCGTGGAGGCGCGCGGGAATGCGATGGCCTCCGGGTCATCCAGTTCCCGCAGTATGCCGCGCAGGTGGTCGTCGTCGTAGATCACGGATCAATTGTCACGCACCCGTCACTGGCGCACCCCGAACCGAAACAGCCGAGGCGAGCCCTTCTGCTCGCCGGCCTTCGCTCACCCAGCGGGGCACACCACCCAAATGTGGTCGGGCCGCCCGAGGGACTCGTACTCCCGGGCGGCCCGACCACCAACGGTGACTGGACTCACGCCCAGGCACAGCCGGGCGCAGCCGTCCTGACGACCGGCGCCGGTGCGGCTCCATCACACTGCCCGTTGGAACCACCGACGTCGCGCCGAAGCCGACAGCAGAGCCTGGCGCACGTGCCGGATCACGCCTCGCTACGGGCCTCCCGAACGAACGAGGTGATCAACTCGGGATCCTTCACGCCGCGTTCACGCTCCACCCCGCTGGAGACATCCACCCCCCACGCACCTGTCGCCGCTACGGCCGCCCACACGTTCTCCACCGTCAACCCACCCGCCAACAGCCAACGCCCACCCGGCGCCGCGAAGTCGGGGGCTGACCAGTCCCACGCCACGCCCGCGCCGGGAGCCGGAGCATCGAGCAGCAGTAGATCCTCACCGAGCCCGTTGTCGTGCCTCCACTGGCTGTCCCTCGCGGCGACCGCGCGGACCAGGGTACGCCCCGGCTGCCGAAGCGCGGCGTAGTACTCGCTGCCCTCGTCACCGTGCAGTTGTACGGCCCGCACACCACTTGCCACCGTCAACGCCCGTACTTCTTCCAGCGGTTGCCGCCGGAACACTCCTACGGTCAGTACGTGCTCCGGCACCGCCCGCACCAGCTCCCGGACCAAGGCGGCCTCGACGCGGCGCGGGCTCTCCGCGAAGACGAACCCGACCGCATCGGCACCCGCTTCCACGGCTGCCGTCACGTCCCGCTCCGTCCGCAACCCGCAAATCTTGACGAACAACGGCTCCATCACCACCCCTATCGCTCCTTTCGCGCGCCACGACCCGCCGCCACCAACCCGGCCACGGTCTCCGCCGGGTCTACACCGGTCACCGCCGCCTCACCGACGAGGATCGCATCCGCCCCGGCCGCCGCGTACGACGCCACGTCATCGGCGCCACGCACCCCCGACTCGGCCACCTTCCACGTCGAGGACGGCAGCAGCGGCGCGATCCGCGCGAACGTACCCCGGTCCACCTCCAGCGTCTTCAAGTTCCGCGCATTCACCCCGACCAACCGGGCCCCGAGCGCAGCGGCCCGCTCGGCCTCGTGTTCGTCGTGGACCTCGACCAGGGGCGTCATACCCAACTCTTCTACCAGACCGTGAAGTTCAGCGAGCCGATCGTCCGCGAGCGCCGCCACGATCAGCAACACCAGGTCGGCCCCGCACGCCCGGGCCTCCCACACCTGGTACTCCGAAGTGACGAAGTCCTTGCGCAGCACGGGCACACCCACAGCAGTCCGCACCGCCGACAGATCCGCCAGAGAGCCGCTGAAACGACGCTCCTCAGTCAGCACACTCACCGCCGCCGCCCCACCACGCTCGTACGCGGCCGCCAGCCCCTCCGGGTCCGGAATCCGAGCCAGCGGCCCCCGTGACGGACTGGCCCGCTTCACCTCGCACATCACCGCAACATCCGGCCCGTCCCACCCCGCGAGCACGTCCAACGGGACAGGAGCCAGCCGCGCCTCCTCCTGCACCACGTCCAGCGCCTTGGTCTTCTGTCGCGCCTGAGCGTCGAGGGCCGCGCCAGTCGTCAGTTCATCGAGCCACGTCACGGTTTCGGTGCCCCATCTTGGTTAGGCGATGCTCTTCGGGTATCCCAGCAAAGCCTCCGAACGACATGGGTTGCCAGGGCCTTTGGTCCCGCAGCGTGCGGCCGAGCCAGGCGTCGTCCAACGGCGATTCCGACTCCCGCGCTCGAAGCCCCAGGTGCACTCAGACACCGGCTTCAGCCCACCCGGCGTTGCACTGTGGGTCGGCGCGCCACCGGTGTTCGGCCTGGCACTACTCGGCTGGCGTCCGTCAGAACCGAGAACGGACCGTCATGGTTTGCGGTGGCGGCCCGTTCCTTCGGCCATCGGGGAGCGCGTAGCGCGGAGGTCCCCCGACTTCGGCGGTTCTGCCGGCATGGGGTTGAGGAATCGGCAAGCTGCCACGTAGTCCTCGACGATGGTCAGCGGAACCCATTGGTAGCCGCCCCATTCCACGATCAGCCGCGGAGCGTCCGGATCGATGTGTGCGGCCCGCATCGGACCGTCTCCCAGGTGGACGGCCTTACGCTCGCCGACGGGCCATAGACGCTTCTCTCGACGCGCTGCCCACTGCTCCAGGGGTCTGCGCCTGAGGACACCGGTTTACCCGGGCTGTACCGGTAGCCCTGGTAGGAGAAGTCCACCACCTAAACTTCCGTGGCCGCCTGAAGTCCGGTCGCCGGAACGGTAGTTGTATCAGGCGGAGGCGCGGCGTTTCCGTTCGGCCGCCTGCATGAGTTCCTCCAGGGTGCCTGCCGCAAGCACATCGTCGAACTCCATATCGATCCCGTGGTTCTTCTGCAGGATGAGGGAGAGTTCGAGCATGAACAGCGCGTCCAGGCCCAGCGCTTGCATCGAGGCGTCGGGCCGGATCAGTTCCGGCTTGACCTTGAAATTCTCGGTGAGAATGCATGTGAGGATGTCGTACATGACATCTCCTCGTGTCTCGGTGATGGTCAGGTAGGGCGATCCAGGCGGGGCCAGACGAGCGTGGTGGCGCCCCAGGCCCGTCCCCCACCGAGCGCGGTCAGCAGGACACGCTGTCCCGGCGCGAGGTCCCTTGCCTGGTGAGCATGGTCGAGCAGCACGGGAAAGGAAACTGCGGAGGTGTTGCCTACGTGTTCGATGTTGCCGGTGGTGACGCCGGCTTCCACCACGTGTCGGGAGCGGATGGCCGAACGCGTGTAGAGCCACTCCGTGAGCTTGCCGATCTCCGCCGCGACCGCCTCGTTGGTCACCTTCCGCGCCGGCAGTCGCGAGCCGACGCCCGCGAGTATCGAGACCCGCATGGCATTCACCTCTCCTCTGCTGCTCGGTCGCCGCCACTCCCCCGGTCCCTCACACGCGCCGTTGCCTATCGATTCCCGTCGACGCTATCGCCGACGGCATGCGCAGGCGCGGTATAGCCCGGCCATCCGGGTACCGTCAGCGAGCTGCACGGCGCATCGCCGGCGCCCTCACCGAGGATGCTCGTACTCCGCTTGCTCCTGGGCCGGAGCGCCCGCCCCGCTCGGGCGCCCATGCATGCACGGATCCGCGCGTTGGTCTCGGCAGTGGCGTCAGGGACGCAACAGGCCATCGTGCGACGAACCGCACGGGTCCCGCTGACAGTCGCGGTCGAAATATGCGGGCAAGGCGGCACAGGTGCCCCCGGAACGGTTCGACGCGCACCGCGGCCGGACCCGGACCCTGACCCGTCAACATCTCAGCGGGCCATCCCCACCCTGGACCGACCCCGCACCGGACCGCCGAGACGCTGGTCGATCGCAAGGTTCCGTCCCACACCCCACGTCGCGCGCCGCCCGGCCGGATGACGTCCACCGGGGACGCCGGCGGTGCCTGCCGGTTCCGCAAGTATCCGCAGCGCCCCCGCCCATTCTGGAGCTCGGCCAGGAACGCAAGCGCACTCCCAGCCGGATTCAACTCCCGGCGCGTGCCGCACACATCAGGCCCCAACGGCTCCCTCGACCGCCGCCCCCACATGCCAACGGCTCTGGTCTCACAGCACGTGACCCCGGACCGAAACGGCACGGCATCGTCAGGAGTCTCCGAGGGTCATGCGGTGAAGGCGCGGTGGATGTCGGCTCCCAGGTAGCTGCCGAGGGCCAGCATCTCCGGGGGCCAGGGGCCAGGCGAGAACGAGCGGCCGTGTTTACGCATGCAGGCGATCATCTGGTCTCCGGTGGCGACGAGTTGTTCGTCGTCGTCGGTGAGGCGGTAGTACTCGAACCGCAGCGGCATCAGGTGCAGGCGGATCCAGGGGATGGTCATGCGGACGGAGACGCGGTCGCCCACCCAGAGTTCGTCGCGGTAGGTGCAGGACGCGGACTCGGTGAGCGCGGTGATCTCGCCGTCGAGTTGCTGGAGGTACTTGGGCGCGTGTTCCGCCAGGCAGAGTTCTCGGCACATGCCCTGCCACCTGAGGAACGTCGCGAAGTAGACGTTGCCGACCATGTTGGTGTCACCGGTGGTGGCGATGAGTTCGATGTCGTAACTGCGGGTCATCGCGGTGTCCTTGGGGTGTGTGCGGGCGGGGAGGGGATGCGCGCCACGGCGGGTGTGTCGACGCCGGTGAGGTGGGCGACGAGCAGTCCGGCGCGGGTGGTCGCGGTGCAGTCGTTGGTGGCGGTGTCGCAGGTGAGCTCGATCCCTTCGGGGTGGCGCAGGGCCAGCTCGCGGTCGGAGTGGTGGTCGGGCAGAGCGATGCGGGCGATGCTGCGCAGTACGCGGATGTGGGCGTGGTCCGGCTCGCCAGCGGTGAAGAAGGTGGTGCGGACCATGGCGTCGAGGAGGAGGGCCGGCAGGGGGAGTTGGGCGGTCGTGTCGTGCGGGCTGAGGTGTGCGTGCCAGCGGGCGCGGACACGGGTCGGGGACTGTTCGATGCTGTGGAGGTTGTGGAAGGGACCGTAGAGCCGGAGTGGGGATAGGGGTTGCCATGTCGGGTCGGTGCGGCTGCGGTGGGGGGCCGGAGGATCGGTGGTGTCGGGCGGCTGTGCCGAGGGGGTCGGTTCCTTGGCGTCGGTCGCGGTGCGCGGTGCGGGAGTGGTGAGGCTGACCTCGACGTCGGCGTGGCGGCGGTCTTTGACGAGGGTCCTTCCGTCGGGCGTGGTGATGTCGGAGAGCATCGCCACATGGATCCGGGTGGGGCTGCTTCGGCGGGCGGTGATGCGGTATTTGGTGGGGCCGGGGCGGGTGGGGTCTGCCCACACGTACTCGTCGAAGTGGGCGTTCTCCAGGGCGGTTGCCGGGGTGCCGGGCGCGAGGGTGTCGGCGGCTTCGGCGGCGAGGGCGAGGAAGAGGGTGCCGGCGAGGACCGGGCGCTGGTCGAGGGTGTGGTCGAGCAGGTAGGTGTCCCGATGCCGGTCGAGTGTCCAGGTCCACTGGGCGTGGTCGGCGCCGTGGTGGTCGGGGGCGCCGAGAAGGGGGTGGGGTGTTGGTGGGGCCGGGGCGAGGAGGGTGGTGATGCCTGGCGAGCGCTCTTCGGCCAGTGCCCGTTCACTGGGACTGGTCCACAGGGGGTTGGCCTCAAGGGAGTTGGGCACCGTGATCTCGTGGCGGAAGGCGGCGGTGCCTTCGGTGTCGGTCAGTCCGGTGGCCAGTCCGAGCCGCCGGGTGCGTTCGCGTTCGAGTTCTCCCGCGGCGAAGCCGGACTCGGTCCACAGGCCCCAGCCGATCGTGGTTTCCGCCTCGGTGCCGAGTGTGGAGTTGTAGCGGGCGGCGGCGCCGAGGAACGCGTTGGCGGCGACGTAGTCCAGGTCGCCGGGGATGCCGAAGAGCGGGACGTCCGACCCGAAGTTGCACCAGAGTGCGGGGGGTGAGGGTGCGAAGGCTGTCCGGAGGTTAAGGTAGCCGCCGACCTTGGTGTCCAGTACCTGGTGGACGTCTTGGAGTGTCTTGGCGGCCAGCAGGGCCGGGCGGCTGCGGGTGGCGGCGTGGATGAGCAGGTCGATCCGTGGGTGGGTGGCAAGGACGGTGCGTGCGGCGCGTGCGGTGGCTCGGGCGTCGGTGATGTCACAACGCAGGTAGTGCACCCGCTCGGAGCCGCAGAGTGCCCGCAGGCGGCGGAGGTTGGCGACCACTTCGCGTGCCTGCCACAGGGCGGTGAACTCCCGGTTGGCTTCGGCCACGCTGCGTCGCGGTTGTGCGGAGACGGCCCGGGCGATGTGCCGTCGGCGCAGGGCGCCTTCGTCTTCGGCGCGTGCGCGGGCGAGGTCCTCGTCGACTCCGTCGAGGGGTGTGGTGCCCAGGAGCCAGATGGCCGGGCGGTGGCGTGCGGCGAGGTCGCGGAGGATCGTGGCGGTGATGCCACGGGCTCCGCCGGCGGCGACGATCACGCTGTCGGAAGTGAGGGAGCTGATGGTGTCCCGCTCTGTCGGCAGAGGAGCGGCGACGAGGTGTTCGGTGAGACGGGTGCCATTGGTGTAGTGGACGACGGGGCGGTCACGGTCGGCGGAGAGTTCGGCGGCGAGTTGGCTCAGGGCCTGGCCGGGTGGGGCGTCGGTGACGAGTGCGAGGGTGTGCCGGCGCGGTAGCTCCCAGGCGAGGCTGCGGACCATCCCGGTCAGCAGCGCCCCGTAGGGGTGGCTGAGACCGGCGGTGAGGGTGTCGTGCACGATGACGGCGAGGGAGCCGTCGGCCATCCGGGAGTCGAACGCTTTGAGCGCGGTGAGCAGGGCGTCGTGGACACGGGTGAGGGCGGTCGGTACGGGGCCGGGCCAGGGCGCCGCGGCGTCGCGGACGTCGACGATCACGCGGACGTGCGGCCGCGCGGTGGCCAGTTGATCGGTCAGCGCCTCGGCGTCGGCTGCTCCGGTCCACTGCCCGACGCCTTCGGGCGGGGGTTCGCCAGCCGTGTCGGTGCTGATGAGGAGGGCGCGGCGGGCCCGGCACCGCGGGGCGAGGGCGGTGGCCAGTGCAGGGGAGTTGGTCAGGACGAGGCATCCGGGAGGTATGGCGCCCACCCGGTCCGGCCCGCGGTCCACGGGAGGCAGCGCGGTGCGGCGCAGCACGAGCGCGGTCCGCGCGGTGTGCGCGGATGGGGGCTCGGACAGCCGTCGTGAATGTGGTTGTGGGGAGGGGGAGTTCGCTGGGATGGGTGCTGTACGGGGCATGTCGTCCTTCGGTAGGCGACGGGGCGCGCAGGGGGCGGCGGCACGTGGGGCGGCCAGCCGCGCAACGCGTTCGGCGAGGGCGTCGATGCCCAAATAGCCCGTGGGGCGGTCGGTGCGGGTCGTGGTCCACGTGGAGGGCTCGACACCGGTGTCGAGCGGACCCAGTACCGGCCAGCCGGCACGCGATGCGAGGCCGGCGGTGGTGACCGCCAGCAGGAAGGTGCCTTCGCGTAGTGACTCCGGTGGGACCTCGGCGAGTGCGGCGTGCAACGGTCCTGTGCCCAGTGTGCTGCCGAGTACCAAGGCGAGGTGGAGACGGCCGGCGGTCAGCAGCGTGGTTCCGGCGGACAGGGCGGCACGGCCCGCGTCGGGGCCGGTGAGGGCCAGGCTGGGGCCGCGCAGGTCCCATCTGTTGGCGACCCGGCCCGCGGCGACTCCGGGGACGATGCCGGGCATGGTCTCTTCCGAGACCGGTGTCCGCTCCCGGATACCGGCGCGGACCTGTGCCCAGGCTACGGCTTCCCGTCCCTGCCAGGGCAGTTCGGAGAGCTCGGGGATGGCTGACCGCAGGGTGACGGCCGACAGGCGTGGCGAGGGCAGCGGTGTCGCGGCGATGACGCCTGTGGTGTCGCGGTGTTCGCCCCACAGTTCGCCCTGCGCGGCGACCAGCGCGTGGACCGCGTCCAGAGCGAGCAGTTGGTGCGGATCCAGCGTGGGCAGCAGCGCCGGGGGCAGCCGGAGGACGTCGAAGGGCAGGTCGAGATCGGCGGCGGAGTAGGTGCGCTGTGCGGTCCTGGTGTGCAGGAGGTGCCCGATCTGGTGGCGGTCCGGGTGTCCGGGCAGGACCGCGCTCCAGCCGACGACGACGGGGGTGGTGTCATCGAGAGGGCGTCGGGTGGCCGGAGGGCGGGAGTGGTGACGGTCGCGGACGATCGCGTGGGCGTTGGCTCCGCCCAGGCCGATCGCGCTGACACCGACGGCCGTGACCGGGCGGGACGTCGGGGGCACGGGCCCGGCGGGCGGGCGGTGGCGCAGGCCGAGGACCGCGTGGATGACCGAGACGGCTCCCGCCGCCCACGAAGGATGCCCGATGTGCGGCTTGTTCGACGTGCACACCAACGGCGCGTCCTGCCATAGGTCTGCCAGGGCGGAGCGCTCGATCCGGTCACCGACCGGCGAACCACCTCCGTGGCCGATCACCCAGGAAACGTCGTCGACGGTGACCGAGGCCGTGGTCATGGCGTCGCGGAGGGCTCGGGTCTGACCTCGCGGGTTGGGGACGGCGATGTGGGTTCCCCGGCCGTCTCCGGCGGTGGCGACGGCGCCGACGACGGCGTGGATGGGGTCGCGGTCGGCAATCGCACGGCCCAGCGGCTTGAGGGCGAGCACCGCGGCGCCCTCGGCGAACAACGTGCCGTCGGCCGCCGGGTCGTAGGCCCGCAGACGTCCGGAGGCGGACATCCCCCGAAGGCCGTGAGCTGGGTCATGCCCAGTCGGCCGACGTTGTTGAACCCACCGACCAGAGCGAAGTCGGCTTCTCCGCTGAGCAGTTGTTCCCAGGCCAGGTGCAGGGCGTACAGGGACGAGGCGCTGGCGGCGTCGACGAGAGAGACCTGGCGGGGATCGGGGACGAGCCCTTCGAGGGCGCGGGCGAGCACGGCGTGCGGCAGAGAGTCGGCGGGCCGCTGCCGGGCGTGGCGGAAGTGCCCGCCGAGCCGGCGCCGTTGCCGGTGGTACACGGCGATCCGCTCGAACGGGTCGTCGGCGCACTCCGCCGCCACCCGCTCGGCGATCTCCTCGACCACCAACGTGTCCTCCATCGCCTGCGTGCTGTGGCTCCACGCTCCGAAGACATGGCTGACCCTGTCGTCGGGTCGGACGGTCACCCCGGCGAGGGCGTGCAGAGCGCTGTGGCGCAGCCAGAGCGTCTCGTCGGGGACGTCGTCGAGGTCGCCGGCGGCGAGCGCTGCTGCGAGGACGGGGTGCGGGGCGAAGGCACGGACGAAGCCTGCTCGGGTGCCGGCGCTGTGCTCTCCCCGTTCGTGGGACGTGGACAGTGGGCGGGAACGGAAGCGGCTGGGGGCGGCCAGGGCACTGTCGTTGGACTGCAGCAGTGTCCAGAACCGCTCCGGGGTGTCGGCGCCGGGGACGACCAGACCCATGCCGACGACGGCGACGTGCTGGTCCCGTGCCAGGCCGGGCAGGACCGGTTCGGGTTCGAGGGCGGGGTGCGCGCGGTCGGTCACGGATTGCCTCCGCAGGTGTCGTCACGTGGTGCGTCAGGAGCCGTCTGCGAGGGACCGGAGCAGTCCGGCGATGCGCGCCAGGTTGCGGTAGGCCGAGACACGGGTGTCCGCCGACGGCGTGGGCAGGTCGAAGCGGTCCAGAAGGCGGGCGAAGATCTCGGTCTGCTTGATCGAGGAGACTCCCAGGTCCCCTTCGAGGTCGGCGTCCGGGGTGAACACGTCCTCGGGGTACTGCAGCACGGAGGCGTAGACGGCGCGCAGTTGGCGGTGCAGCTCCGCTTCGTCGGCCGGCAGGCTCTCCGTGTCGGACGCGGCGCCGTCGGCGGCGGGTGCCGGCTGGGACCGGTCCGTTCGCGGCGCGGGTGCGGCGGCCTCGCTCGGGCCGGTTGCCGGGACGGGAGCGAGAGCGTCGACCTGCGGGAGTCCGGTGTCGACCGGGACGGCGGCGTCCAAGAAACCTTGCCCACCGGCCAGTTCGTGGAACTCCTCACGGGTCAGACGCCGAGGCATCAGGGAGAAGGCGCGTGCCGCGAGTGGCAGGACGTCTCCGACGAGGTCGGCGAGGACCGAGCGGGCGCCGCACTCGACGAACCGGTCGAATCCTTCTTCGTAGAGACGCTGCAGGGCCTGGCCGAACTCGACCGGCCGGGTCAGGTGGACCGCGAGCACCTCCCGCACGTCCGCTGCGCTCACCACGAACTTCTTCAGGAGCGGGGAGTAGACGGGCAGACGAGGACCGCGCAGCGGGAGGTCGGCGATCGCATCGAGGAAACCCGCGGTGGCGTCGGCGAGTTGGGGGTTGTGGAGGGTGTAGGGCATGGCCAGGCGGCGGGTGCGCCACCCGAGTGCCGTCGCGGCGGCCTCAAGGCGGGCGATCGCGGCGCTCCGTCCGCTGACCACGCTCTGCTGTGGCCCGTTCTCCACCGCCAGCGCCAGCGAGCGGTCTCCGACCGCGGCCACCAGGCCCGCGGCGCGCCGCCCCACCGCGTCGAGGACGGTCATGCTGCCGCTGGCCGTTTCGCTCGCGGCCAGAGCCCGCACGCGCTCGATGAGGATGCGGGCCCCGTCCGCGGCGGAGAACGCTCCGGCCGCCGCCAAGGCCGTGATCTCGCCGCCGCTGTGGCCCATCAACACCTCGGGCTCCAGCTTGGCCTCGCGCGATTCGTTCGCCAGGGCCAGGGAGGTGGCGAAGAATCCCAACCAGAGCAGCGAGCGCTCCTCGTCGGGCGTCGGAGCGGGACTGACGGAGGTGAGGACGGCGGCGAGGGGCCGCCAACCGTGTTGGATGGCGACGGTGTCGACGGCCTCCAGGGTCCGTGCCGTGGCGCTGTCGGGCGAGGCGAGGCCGGACAGGGCGCCTGGCAGGAAGGAGCCCGGGCCGGGGAAGAGCAGGACGGTCTGTGACATGGTCGGCTCCTTGACGTACAAGTCGGTGATCACTGCGGGAGGTCTTCGGCCAGATCGCTTTCACGGGGCGGGAACCGCGGCAGGCGGGCCAACCCGGGGTCGCTGCCCGCCAGGGGCCATGCCGTCATCTGGCGCAGGCTGCGGCGTCCGAAGAAACCGCGCCAGAGCTCGAAGGCGGGCGCGTCCAGCACTGCCGTGGGGCGAGCGCCCTCGCCGATCCACCAACTGCGGCCGGCGCTGCGCACCACCAGGACGCCGTCCGGCGCCATCCAGGAAGCCGCGGTGCGGCACAGGTCGTCGAGCAGCGGGAGCCAGGCGTCCCGGGGCAGCGGTTGCGGGCCGCCCGTCGCCGCCAGGAGGTCGGCCTCGTGCTGGACGATGTCGTGGACCAGCGTCGTGCGCGGCTCCGCACCACTGAGCAACGGCCCCAGGTCGGTGGCGAGTTCCTGCCAGCGATCCATCAGGATGGCAGGGGCCAGGCGCCGGTGCTCGCGCACGTGCCGATGCGTCCACAGCGGGCCGGGCGCACCGTCCAGCCGACCGGTGACGTGATCGGCGGCGACACCCACCAGATGGGCGAGCAGGTCGCGCACCGACCACTCCGGGCAGGCCGGGACCCGGGCGTCGAACCGCTGGGCGGGGAGCCGCCCGACGACGGACCGGATCCGGTGGAAGGAAGCGCGGTAGGACTGGGCTGGAGATCTCACGATGCTCCCGACAGACGGTGGTGGAGCGTTTCTGGCCCACCCATGGCAGCAGTCGCACGGCCGCGGGAGTCCAAATGGATTTGCGGCGCCTTCTGTTGGGCCGCTGCAGCCAACTCCAGGCGGGGCCGACACGCATCCGCAGTTGGCCGCGCGCACCTCGGCGGGCCCCACCGTGTAGGGCCAGACGCGCTCTGGGCCGCAGCCTCCGGAACCAGGAGATCAAGATGGCACAGACCCCTTCCCCGCACGGCCGGTCGGACCGGGACGCCGCCGGCCCCATCGTCATCGTGGGCATCGGCGCGGTGCTGCCCGACGCCGCCGACCCGGAGGAGATGTGGCGCCTGCTCAACGGCAGCCGGCCGGTCTTCTCCCGCCCCGAGCGCTTCGACATGGCGGACTTCCACGACCCGGACCCCCGCGCAGCGGACCGCGCCTACGTGCCCGTCTCGGGATTCCTCAAGGACTTCCGGCCAGGCCCCGAACTGACCAGGGATCTGGAGGACAACGCCCTACCCCTTCCCGAGCCCTCCGCACTGTGGCTCCGGGAGGCGCTGTACCAGGCCCTGCGCGGTGTACACCTCGCCGACCGGGACCGCGTCTTCGCCGGATTCGGCTACACCGCCGACGGCAGCGACGAAGGCGAGCGCCAGCACGTCCTGCACGGATACGCCCACCGCCTTGCCCAGGCCGACGGCACGCGCGAGGAGGAGTGGCGCGCCCGGCTCGCCTCTGGGTATCCGCAGACCGGTGCCCGGCTGGAGGCGTTGCTGCCGCACCGCATCGGACGGGCGGCCGTGGACGGTGTGCTCCCAGCCCGTACCGAGGTGGTCATGGTGGACACCGCCTGCAGTTCCTCGCTGTACGCCCTCGACCTGGCGATGCGCAACCTGCTGGAGGAGGACTGCGATGCCGCGGTGTGCGGCGGCGCCTTCGCCCTTGTCCCCCGCGTCCACGTGCTGTTCTCCAAGATCCAGGGGCTGTCGCAGTCCGGAGCGGTGCGTGCTTTCGACCGTTCCGCGGACGGTGTGCTCTTCTCCGACGGAGCGGCCGCGCTGATCCTGAAGACCAGGGACCGCGCGCAACGCGACGGCGACCGCATCCTGGCCGCGGTCAAGGCGGTCGGCCTGTCGTGCGACGGCCGGGGACAAGCGATCTACGCCCCCAGCTCCGACGGACAGCGGCGCGCCGTTCGACGCTCCCACCGCGCTGCCGGCATCGCCGCCGGCGACATCGGCTGGATCATCGCCCACGCGACGGGGACCCCGGCGGGGGACGGGGCGGAACTGTCCGCACTCGCGGGGACCGCGGCCCACGCCGACGGCGCGATGGTGACCGGGAACAAGAGCATCCTCGGGCACACCGGCTGGGCAGCGGGCGCGGTCTCGCTGATCCAGGCCGTCACCGGACTCCAACGCAACCTGACCCCGCCCCAGCCCTTCGTCCGCGACCCGATCCCGGAACTCACGGCGAGCGGTCTCACCATCCCCACCGTCGCAACTCCCCTTCCGACCCGTAACGTTGGCGTGTCCGCCTTCGGGTTCGGTGGTACCAACGCCCACGTCGTCCTCACCGGACCCGAGCAGGTAGCCGGCGAACCGCTCAGGACCACGGCGGCCGGAGCCGGTCAGGACCCGACCGTCCTGGTGGGCTGGAGCGCGGAGTTGCCCGAACGCACCGACACCGCCGCCGTCGCCGCATGGCTCACGGGGAACGGCCCCGCCCCCGACACCACCTACCGCAGCGGATACCCGCGGCCCACCTTCGCGCAGGTCCCGCTGCCGCCCCCGGCCCTACTCGGCACCGACCGCGCCCAGCTCATGGTCGCCGTCGCGGTCGGCAACCTGGACCCGGCCGTGCTCGGAGCCTGCCGGCTCCTCCAGGAGACGACGGGCGTCGTGGTGGGGCACACCGGCCCGACCCGCCACGCCCTCGACTACGCCCTGCGCTGCCACCGTGCGGCCGTTGCCCGCATGTTGAGCGACGGCGACGGGCTCCCGCCGGAGTGGCCCGCAGTCGAGAAGCAGATCCTCGACGCGGTGCCGCCCGGCGACGACGCGACGCTCCCCGGCCTGATGCCGAACATCATCGCCGCCCGCGTCTGCGCCATCCGCGACTACCGAGGGCTGAACATGACCGTGGACACCGGGCCCGACTCCGGTCTGGCCGCGCTGCGCACCGCCGACCTGCTCCTGCGCCGCCACACGCTCGACATCGTCCTGGTCGCCTGTGTCAACGGCAACGCCCTGCAGGAACTGCGGCTCGCCACCCGGCCGTGGACGCACGAACGCCCCCTCGCCGAGGGAGCATTCGTCCTCGCCGTCAGCCGCGCCTCGGTGGCCTCCGACCACGGTCTCCCCGTTCTCGCGCACCTGCGAACCGACATCGGCGAGGGACAGGCCCCCGCGGCAGCCCACGACACCTCAGACCCGGCCCATCCGCTCAGCGACCGCACCTACCTCGGCGCCGACCCGCTGGTGACCCTGCTGGCCGCCGTAGAGCGCCAGGAACAGGGCACGCTCACCGGCAACGATCCGTGGACCTCGCGCATCCACTACCAACCGGCGCCGGTGACCGTGCCGTGACCGCGGACCGAGCCACCGCAAACGACCATGACGCACCACCCGGCCGCCAACTGAGGTTGGCGCACATCCCCCTCCACCCCGCCGCGGCAACCGACCCGGAACGACCGGACCCACTACTGGACGACGCGGACCGGGCGGCCCTGGCCAGACTGACCCCCCGTGCCCGCGGTCAGTTCACCGCCCGTCGCATCGCGTTGCACCGCGCCTTGGGAATGCTTCTCGACCGCCCATCGCAGCAGGTCAGGATCATCCACCGGCCCGGCCACCCACCACAGCTGCCCGAATACCCCCAACTCGCCGTGTCGACTTCTGCGACTTCCGCACTACTGAGCGTGGCCGTGAGCGAGGCGTGGGACATCGGACTCGACATCGAAGCCGTCCCCGACGCCACCGCCGCGCGCCATCTCCTTCGCATGACGGAAGCCCATCTCCCCTTCCCCGCACGCTCGTTGACGCCACGCGAGGTGTGCAGGACCTGGACGAGCATCGAGGCGTGGTCCAAACTGACGGGCATTCACCTGCCTGGTGCGCTGGCCCTGCACCGTGCGGGCGGCCTGACAGCACTGCGGCAGGCACGCGGGGACACCGACATGCTCCCGTTGCGCGTGCCCGCACCGGATCACGAAGGCACCCTGTGGCACGCACCACGCGCACGTGCCGCCCACCCCGACGGCTGACCACCGCGCTCTCGCCGACCCGACCGTGCAACATGTTCAACACATAGCTACCAAAGGGTAGTTGCCCGACGATCGACGCTGCCGCTCAAATGGAAACCGTGGGCGGACAGCGCGCTTCCCCCTGGCCCGGGAACGCAGCCGCGCGAGAGCCGGAAGCGGCTGTCGGCCTGGTTGTGATGACGACAGGGTTGGGGCGGTCGTAATGGAGGTGCCGATCGGACGCCGGATCGAACTGCTGCGCCTACGCCGGGGCATGAGCAGAGAGGTCCTCGCACAGCTCATAGGGCGGAGCGGCGAGTGGCTGCGACAGGTGGAGCGACAACAACGGCCGCTGCAGAACCTCCCGGTGCTGCTGGAACTCGCCCGGGTGCTGGGCATCCGCGACCTCTCGGAGTTCCTGGGGACGCCGGTCACCGAGCCACCGACCGTGCACACACCCCCCAGCTCCGCACTACGCGACGCCGTCATCGCGCGCCACCACCCCGATCACGGGACGCCCGGCTCGGCGGCCGAAGCAGTCGACCGTGCCTGGTACGCCTGGCACCACCGGTCCCAGCGCTACACCTACACGATGTCCGTCCTACCCGGCCTTCTGACCAGCACCGTCTGGACCGCCCACGCCGGCGAACAGGCCGCAACCGGGGCACAGGCATACCGACTCGCGTCACTCGTCCTGCACCACATGGACGACACCACCTCCGCCCTGCTCGCTGCCGACCGAGGACTGTCCGCGGCCCTGGCATCCGGCAAACCCCACACCATCGCCGCGCTGCGCCTGCGGTACGGCTGCGCCTTGGCCGACAGCGGAATGTCCGACGCCGCTCGGGCCGAACTGGCCGCGCTCGCCGCGGACCTGCACGCCGACGCCCCCGGAGGCGAGTGGGAGATATCGACGTTGCTCGCCAGTGCACAGGTCGCGGCCAGAGAAGCAGACTGGGACCAGGCCAACACCCTGCTCCGGCAGGCACGAGCCCTGTGCGCTGATGCCCCCACCGCCGAGAACGCCCGGGCCGCCGTACCACAAGCCATCCTGGTCACGATGGCCGTGGACCACGCGTCCGGGCGGGAACGTGAGGCGCTACGGGCCGCGGAAGACCTCGACCTGGCCTCCGCCGACCACAACGTCGACTGGCGGACACGCGCGTTTCTACAGCTCGGCCAGGTCTACTTGGCAGTCGCCGACATCCCCTCCGCGGTCATCAGCCTCGTTCAGATGGACGAGGCATGCGAAGAGGAAGTGAAGTACAACCCCACCGCCTGCCAACTCGCCGCAGAGCTGGCCGCCCGCGCCGATGCCAACGCACGGGCCAAACTCTGGCCCCTACTCGACCGTTCGGCCATGATCCCGGCCCCAGCACGCTGATCCGTCGGCCTCTCGCCCACCTCGGCGCATGGGTACGCGTCTCGACGGCTTCCGACATCGCCGCGACGGCCGCCACCGGCCGACACCACGAAGCGTTCCACCCCGCCGACCTGCGCACCACGGATACCGGACTCCTGGCTGACGCCTGATATGTGACGTCGAGCAGGGCATCGGACCGTCGCAGACACGCCCCGGTCTGCCACCGAGGGCGCCTGCGTCACCTGCGACACCACCGGCAAGAACACCTACCAGGACGACGCCGTCAGACTCCGCGGGCCGGTTCAGGAAGGGGCGCCCGTCAGGACTTCCACCTTGCCGGTGTCGAGCGAGTAGTAGGCGCCCACGACGGCAAGGGCGCCCTTCCGCACCAAGGGAGCGAGGTCCTTGTTGGAGCGCAGGTCGGTGGCGGTCAGCTTGACCTGGGCACGGGCCATGGCGTCGGCCGGGTCGGTGCCGCCTTCCTTCGTTGCCTGCTCGTATGCCGGCTGCAGGGCCGTGACGATCGACTGCAGGTTGCCCGGCAGCGGCTTGCCGTCACGGAGGGAGTCGTACGCCGCCTTCACGGCGCCGCAGCGCTGATGCCCGAGGACCATGAGGAGCGGAGTGTCGCTGGTCAGGGGGCCGTACTCGACGGAACCGGTGACCACGGGGCCGACCGCCGTCCCGCCCGTGCGCATCACGTAGAGATCACCGAGGCCGGTATCGAAGAGGAGCTCCGGCGGCACCCGGGAGTCGATGCACGCGAGGATCGCTCCAAAAGGCTTCTGCTTCTGGGCAACGAACTGACGCCGGTTCGGATCCCGGTCAGGGTGTTGCAGGGCTCCACTCACCCAGCGCTTGTTGCCTGCCATCAGTCTCGCAAATGCCGTGTCCGGTGTGGTCGGGGTCGCTGCCGGTGAAGCGTTGAGCGCCGTCGGGGTCTCCCTCAACGAGGATGAACACCCCGCGAGGGCGAGGGCGCCACCGGCAAGCAGCGCTCTACGCCCCAGACGTCCCGCACTTTCCATCGTTCGTTCCCTTCGCTGCCGTTCCGTTGCGTCCTGTCTCTTGACCAGGGCGATTGTTGCCCGTGGTGTGGGTGGCCAGGCGGCAGGCACAAGTGCGTGGCAGGTCACGTTGCTACGGACGGCCCACACGGCAGTGCGAGTGCCTGAGCCGGGACCTCAACCTGCCGAATCGCCCAGCCGGGCCGGTTCGCTGAGGGGGTTAGCGCGGCGCCGTCCGCTACCCGCACCTGCTATCCCCTGTTCAGGCAGGGGACTTGGACAGGCATCGAACCGACCGGTCCGCGGGGAGACGGGAGCGGCGATTGCTGCCGTACCAGGACACGACGCGCTCCTTCTTCACCATCCCGGAAGCCGGGTGGCGGCCCGCATCGCGTCGTGACGCGCCCTGGTTTGACCGCCTGTGAGATGTACTGCAAGCCTTGCTTACGAAAGCTGCCCGCGAAGGCCCGTAAGCGCCTGTCCCGTCGCAGCATGGATGCGTACTCGAAAGGGCGTAACACATGGCTAAGGCAACCGCACGTCACATCTTGGTCCCCAGCGAAGACAAGGCGAACGAGCTGAAGGCGCAGATCGAGGCAGGAGCGGATTTCGCAGAGGTGGCCAAGGCCAACTCCACCTGCCCCTCGGGTCGCCAGGGTGGCGACCTCGGATCTTTTGGCCCCGGCCAGATGGTGAAGGAGTTTGACACCGTCGTCTTCTCCGCGCCGACCGGAACCATTCAGGGGCCTGTGCGGACGCAGTTCGGCTACCACCTCATCGAGGTGACCAGCCGCCAGGACTGACCTGGCATTCCGGGCTGCGCCCTCGCGGCGCAGCCCGGTCTCTCTACGGCAACTACGACGCGACACCTGAATGTTTCCCTCCAATTCGGTCTCCCCAACGTGAGGGCCTGAACCTGACGGCCCCCGCAAGCGACCCCGACCGGAATCGAACCGGGAGCCTGGGGGCGCGACCGAAACGGCCGTCAAGGCTGATGGCGTACAGCCCGCGCAGCGCCACCCTCCGCCGGTAACACGGACTACCGGTTGTCCTGCTGGGATTCCTGGAACTCCGTCACGGTCCCGCCGTGCACGTGAGACCACTCGGTCAACACGGCGATCGGCCGCAACAGCGTCCGGCCCAGGTCGGTCAGCACGTACTCGACCTTTCCACCACTCACGGCGTGCCGTTCGACCAGGCCGTATCCCTGCAACCGCCGCAGCGTCTGGGTCAGCACCTTCCGCGAGACCCCGCCGATCCGGTCGACCAACTCGCCGTGTCTGCGGGGTTCCTGGCTCAACGCGTAGAGCACGGCCACAGCCCACTTGTCGGCGATGATCTCGACCGCCAGCCGGGCAGGGCAGTCGGCGAGGAAGACGCTCCCAGGGTACGTATCCACGCCCCGACGGTAACCCGTCGCCAGGAACCCGGAGGTACCTGGCTCCTCACTAGCGTCCCCAGTGGAAGCAACCGAGGAGGGGAAACCTGATGGCCGCAGAGATCGACTGGCCGGGCGGACGGAAGGTCGCCGCGCTGGTCACGGTCGCGTTGGAGTTGTGGTCTCCCGGGCACTGGCCCGCCTATGCGCCGATGGCCGCGGCGTGGCCGCTGCCTGGCGGAGACGACTCCCACAGCACCTCATGGGTGAACTACGGTGTCACCACCGGTATTTGGCGGCTGCTCGACGTCCTCGGTGACCTGCCTGCCACCGTCGGCGTCAACGGCCTCGTCGCCGAACGGCACCCCGAAACCGTGAAGGCCGTCCACGAGGCGGGGCACGAGATCGCCGCACACTCCTGGGCCCAGGACGTCGTGCCCGCGCTGCTCGACGTCGACGCCGAGCGGGACAACATCCGCCGCTGCACCGACGCCCTCCGCCAGGTCACCGGCGTCCGCCCGAGGGGGTGGATGAGCCCACGCGCCACCGGCTCGAAGCACACCTCCGAGCTGCTCGCCGAGGCCGGCTACCGCTGGACCGGCGACCACAGCGACCACGATGTCCCGCGGATCCTGCACACCGCCCACGGGCCGCTGGTCTCCCTCGTGCACAGCGACCACTCCGACGTCCGCAGCGCCGTGGCGGGACCGCACGCCTACCGCGAGCTGCACCAGGAGCTGCTGGACCAACTGCTCGCCGCGCCGGGCCCCGGCGTCTTCCACCTCACCCTGCACGCCCACGTCGGCGGCCGACCGCTCATGGCGGGCATGATCGCCCAGATCCTCGACCGTCTCCGCGTCTCCGGCGACATCTGGGTCGCCACCCACGCACAGATGGCCGAGCACGTCCTCACGCACGAAGGAAGGAAGCCATGACCCGCAGCCTCGTCGTCGGCGGCACCGGGGCGATGGGCAGCCATGTGGTGCGACACCTGCTCACCACGACCGACGCCGCCCTCACCGTCCCCACCCGCGATCCGAAGTCCGCCCACGCCACCGCCCTCGCTGCCACCGCGCCCGACCGCGTGGAACTCGTCCGCTCCGACCCGGCACTCGTCCACACCCTGTTCGAGAACGTCGACCGCGCCTTCCTCAACACCGACTTCTTCGCGACCGGCAGCGCCGTGGGGGAATACCAACAAGGCGTGGACCTCCTGGCCGCCGCTCGGGCAGCAGGCGTGGGGCAAGTCATCTGGTCCTCGTTGGACAGCGCGATGTCCCTGACCGGCCGCCCCGTCCCGCACTTCGACAGCAAGGCCGCCGTCGCCGCCCACATCAACCTGATGCGGTCCGAGGAGATGCTCCGCCAGGAGACCGACGGCTGGTACACGAACCACGTGTCGGTGCTGACCACCGCCCCGTACTTCGAGAACCTGCGATCTCGCCTCGCTCCCCAGCCGGACGACCGCGGAGGCATGCGGTTCCGGCTCCCCCTCGGCCCCGCTCGCTACCCGCTCATCGCTCTCGACGACATCGCCTGGTTCGCCGGCCACATGTTCGACAACTGGCAGTCCTGGGGCGCCCGCGATCTGTCAGTGATCGGCGACAGCCTCACCGGCGAACAACTCGCCACCACCTTCACACACGTCACCGGCGTTCCCAGCAGCTACATCCCGATGCCACACGCCGAACTGCGCACCGCCATACCCGACTTCGGCCACGACTACGCCGCCATGTTTCGGTTCTTCGTCGACCGCGACCTCTACGCCCGCGACCGGGACATCACCCACCTACGTCGTCTGCACCCCGACTTGATGACGTTCGAGGACTGGCTGCGCCACACCGGGTGGACAGGGACTTGACCGCCGAACCCTGACCGCGCCCATCAGGCACGAATTGAGTCCTGTGCTGGACGAGGTGGGACAGCATGCCACCGAGGGCGACGCCGCCCAAGGGTATGAGTGACACCCAGATCTGACTGACCGTGGAGGCCATCGTCCCACCCTGCCGGGAGGGTATGGGGGTTCAGAGTCGGGCTACTCCTGCGGGCGGTGAATCGACGCCCTTCTCCGCGCACGGCCATGGCCCCGGTGCGCGGAGGAGGCCGGCCCTGGAGCCCGTCCTTGGAAGGCCGGGTCCTGCTCGTCGTCACCGCCCGCTGACGAACGCACCTGGGCGGCTACCGAGGAACCGGCCCGGCCTCCCCCACCACCGTGCGGGCGGCCAGGCCGAGTTGCCGGGCCTGAAAGGCGACGGCGTCCACCACGTCATCCCCGGTATCGCCCCGCTGCACAACCTCGCCCGCACGGGACGGCTCCCACCTCGTGCGCTCAGTCGATACAGAACTCGTTGCCCTCGATGTCCAGCATCGGGATGCACGACTCGTTGTTCTCATCCGCCAGCAGCGTCTGCACGTGTACCGCGCCGAGCGGGATCAGCCGTGCGCACTCGGCCTCAAGCGCGGCGAGGCGTTCTGCACCCACGAGTCCGGTGCCGACCCGCACATCGAGATGCACCCGGTTCTTCGCGACCTTCCCTTCGGGAACACGCTGGAAGTACAGCCGCGGGCCCACACCTGAGGGATCCATGCAGGCGAACCATGAATCCCGCTGCTCAGGTGGCTGTGAACTCGTGAAATCATCCCAAGTGTCGAACCCCTCCGGTGGCGGCGGTACGACGTATCCCAACACCTCGCACCAGAAACGAGCGAGACGTTCGGGTTCTGCGCAGTCAAAGGTGACTTGGACCTTCTTGATCGCTGCCATCGGAGCACCGTACCAAGGGGGTTTGAGGCCCTGCCCCTGATTTTCCGAGGGCGCCGTTCGCAACCCCGTCGGGCCCTGGGACACCATGGACGCGATGTGGTCCAACCGGACACCCCACGAGAGCGACGCACCCCCGCCGGAGGGAGCCCGCTGGTCACTCACGCCGGGGCACAACTCTGGTCAACTCCCGTACTTCAAAGGTCAGTTGCGGGACGGCCCTCTGACTCCCGCCGATGCTCCTCAGCGCCAGGCAACGACGCCTCGCCGCCATCCAGCGACACCCGGGGCAACACCACCGGCCCGCCCCTCACGCCCCCATACGCCTCATGCCGCTACTGCAGTCCGCCTACCGACCGTAACCTCCCGATCGATCACCATGTTGGCCCTTGCGATCCGGAAAGCAGACGAACGGGTCTCGGACATGCCAGGAGTCCCCTCACCGCAAGGAACACTGCATGAAGCACCGTTGGGCACGTCTTCTCGCCGTCCTCCCCGTGGTCACGCTGGCCGTGGGCCTCACCACCCCACCCGCTGCCGCCCACACATCGCCACTCCCTCCCCGCAAGCCCTTCGATCTCCCACGCCTCCCACCGCCCACCACTCCCCTGCTCCACGAACCCTTGGGGGCGCCCCTTCTCCGGCCGTCCACCGAGCGAGCTCGCCCCCCTTGGGCGGCCACCAACCGCGGCTGGAACGACTTCTCCTGTGCGCCCTCCTCCGCGCACCCCCGCCCGGTCGTCCTCGTCCACGGCACCTTCGCCAACCGCGTCAACAACTGGCTCGGCCTCGCCCCCTACCTGGTGCGGCGCGGCTACTGCGTCTTCTCCCTCACCTACGGCGAGTTGCCCGTTCTCCCCTTCGTCGGCGGCCTCGGCCCGATCGATGCCTCGGCGCGCCAACTCGCCGCGTACGTCCACCGGGTGCTGGCCGCGACCGGGGCGCGGAAGGTCGACATCGTCGGACACTCGCAGGGCGGCATGATGCCGCGGGTGTACCTGAAGTACTACGGCGGCCGCCACAAGGTGCACACGCTGGTCGGGATCGCCCCCGACAACCGCGGTACCGACCTACACGGCCTGACCAAGCTGCTGGAAGCCGCTCCCGCCGTCACAAGGACCCTGCACGGACTGACCCCCGGACTGGTCGACCAGGGGGCCGGCTCCCCCCTGCTGCGGCATCTCAACGCCGGCGGCGACACACTCCCCGGCATCCACTACACCGTCATCGCCTCCCGGTACGACGAGGTCATCACGCCTCACTGGTCGCAGTTCCTGCACGGACGCCACGTCCACAACATCGAGGTCCAGGACCTGTGCCCGCTCGACTTCTCCCTGCACGCCCCCGTCGGCCTCTTCGACCCGGTCGCCTGGCACGAGACGGCCAACGCCCTCGACCCCGCACATGCGATTCCGACCACTTGTGCGTCCGCCCTGAGGTGAGAGGAAGGTCCTGCAATGGCCCACTTGGGGTCGACGATCGGGCTCAAGCCTCACCACCGGCGGCTACAAAGGTGCGCTGGAGGCGAGCCTCGGAGACCGAACGGCCAGTACTCCAAGGCAATTTCGTAAGCTGTGGAGCTTTCGTGAGCTGTGGAGCCGAGGGCGTGGTGAGCCGTCGTCGGCAGCGGCAGCCTTGCGGTGGGTAGGAACCGAACCGATGCGGCACACGTCTCTCGCACCATGACTTCCGACGAGCGGCAAGGGCATGCGACCTCCACCGGGCCCACCTCGCCATCCGCTGTGGCTGTGCATCCGCCGAAGGTCAACGACTACGACAGCTTCGCCGAGGCGTACACGGCCGAGAACGACAACAACCTCCTCAATGCCCACTATGAGCGTCCTGCGATGCTGGCCCTCGCCGGAGATGTGGCCGGGCGGCGGATCCTCGACGCCGGCTGCGGTTCCGGCCCTCTGGCTGCGGCACTGCGCGACCGAGGCGCCTTCGTGAGCGGCTTCGACTCAAGTGCCGAGATGGTGGAACTGGCCCGACGACGGCTCGGCGACGATGCGGATCTTCGCGTGGTCGACCTGGGCAGCCCCCTTCCCTACGCCGACGACACGTTCGAAGACGTCGTCGCGTCCCTGGTGCTGCACTACCTGGAGGACTGGGGGCCGGCGCTGACCGAGCTGCGCCGCGTGCTCAAGCCCGGCGGTCGACTGATCGCGTCCGTCGAGCATCCTTTTGCGATCAACCTCATGCACCGTCAGGCCGGCCGCGAGGCCGAGTACGACTATTTCGACACCACCAACTGGACCGACGAGTGGACCATGGACGGTCAGACGGCTCTGATGAGCCGCTGGCACAGGCCGCTGCACGCAATGACCGACGCCTTCACCGAGGCGGGTTTCCGGATAACGGCCATCAGCGAGCCGGAACCTGACGCGGCAGCCCGCGAGCTGTTCCCCGAAGCCATCGCGGCCAAGCCACGCTTCCTGTGCTTCCTTTTCTTCGTGCTGCAAGCGGATTAGGGCACGTATCCAGGGGTGATCAATGGGCGGCCGTCTCCTGCGGCAGCGGATCTTGATCATTGCCACGGAAAGTCGGTGATCGGTAAGTTCGTGCCGCCGATGTTGCGCACTACCGGAGGGGCTGGCATGTCGGAGGCTGTCGTTCACCTGCTGTGCGGGCTCAACGGCGCGGGAAAGACGACGTACGCGCGGCACCTCGCGGCGCAACTGCCCGCCGTGCGGTTCGGACTGGACGAATGGATGCTGCGCCTCTACCCGTACCGATACGACACCGTCGAGTACGCCGAGCAAGTCGAAGTGTGCAAAGAACTGATCTGGCAGACGGCTGTGCAGGTGCTGCACACGGGATCCGACGTGGTGCTCGACTGGAACCAGTGGAGCCGCGCGCGGCGGTCGGACTGGCATGTGCGGGCCGCCGAGGCCGGCTTCAGGGCACGTCTGCACTACATCCGCGTACCTGTGGAGACGGCTGTGGCACGAGCTGAGGCAAGGTCCGTCGAGGGTGGGCCCGCAGCACACGTTCTCGACGGGGCTGCCGTGCGGCATCTTGCATCGATCTTCGAGCCGCCGACTGCTGATGAAGGACTACCGGTGATCGTCATTGACGGCTGAGCGTCGACGGCTACCGCGGAGGGCTTGGCCTTGGACGTCGCGGAGACGAGACAGAAGAGCATGCTCGAACCACCCACAAGGGACATCAAGCGCGGCTTGAAAGGGATTCAAGGAAGCTCCTTGGGTACTGCGTGTTGAGTGGAATCAGCACACCGCCGGCGAGGGGCTTCGTCACGCCACTCCCACTGACCGAACCTTTTCACCCTTCCGCGGCAGGATGAAAAGGTTCGGTGAACTCCGCCCAGTCTGCGGCGCCTTGTCAAAAGCACAACATGCGCAGGATCAAGCCCACATCAGCAGTAGATCAGAGTGCAGTTCCGTTCCGTTTGATGACGTTGATGCGACCGGAGGATAAGTAGGGATCGTCCATGGTTCGCATATGCCGCCGTAGAACGCACGGCAAATCTCGACCACCCCGCGAACGACTTGCACACCGCGCAACCTTGCGCACTTGTGAATCTCGAAGTCGAACCCACCCCTCACGACGGCATCATCTCCACTTCACGCTGCGGCAGCAGCACCTTCACGTGCGAGCACATCCAGGAATACACCCAGCAACAAGGAAGGCGACATGGGGAGTTGAGATAACATGGATGGCCAGACGGATAGAAAATTACCGGCTCACCGTCCCCATAAGGCAGACCCGAGTCGCCCGGCCAAGACGGCCGCCAGATCGTCTTCGTCGCGCAGGCCATAGGAGTGGAGCCTTGATCCTTTCCGGCGAAGGACCCTCATGCCTCAGGTACCCAACGCCCACTTGACCCAGTTACTCAACGAGGCCGACTGGAAGCCGTCCCAACTCGCCGTCGCCATCCGATCCGTGGCCCGCGAGCACGGCGACCACCTTGTCTGCTCACCGTCGACGGTGGGGCGCTGGCTCACCGGCACACAGCCGCGGCCACCCGCCCCCGTCTACCTCCTGGAAGCTCTCTCGCGCAGGCTCGGAAGGCCCCTCACCGCCGCCGAGGCCGGGCTGACCATGGCGCCCCCAGCCCCTCCGCACGCATCGTGGGAGGCCGACCCGGTGCGTACCCTCTCAGCTCTCACCCGCAGTGAACTCGACCCGCGCCGCCGGAAAACGGTCACCGAAGGCGCCTACAGCCTGGCCGACCTCCACCTACCTGACTGGCCTCAGGCATCCCAGGCCTCACGCCATACCGCGACGGATTCCCGAGCATCGGGGCGCCAGGTGGGACACGCCGAGGTGCTCGCCGCCCATTCCGTTGCTGAATTCTTCGGCAGGACCGTCCAGTTATTCGGCGGCGCACATGCCCGTGCCACCCTTGCCTGCTATCTGGCCACCGAGGTCACCACCTGGCTGCAAGCCCCATCGAGTGAACGAATACACCGACAGCTACTGTCCGAGGCCGCCCAACTCACCGTCCTGCTCGGCAATATGTGTTCCGACGCCGCCGCCGACTCCCTCGCTCAGCAGTACCACCGCACCGGCGCAAGGCTGGCCGCCGACGGTCAGGACGCGGCGACCTACAGCATCGCACTGCGCGTCATGTCCTCTCATGCACAGGTCCTCGGCCACCAGTCGAACGCCTTCCGCCTGGCCGAGCAAGCCGCCGGCGCGGCCCGACGCAGCCCGGGCAGCGTCCGCTCCTATGCGTTCGCCCAACTCGCCGTCACCGAAGCCCAATTGCATCGCCACAGACGTCAATCCCTGACCTACCTCAATCTGGCCGAGCGCCTACACACCGAAAAGGACGACAGCCCACCCGGCCCCTTCTCCAACTATCCGTTGGCCGGCCTCCACTACCAGCGCGCCGGTACCCTCATGGCCCTGGGCGACCGCACGAGCGCCATCAGGTCCCTGCACCTGTCCATAGCCAGCCGCGGTCACAGCCACTCCCGCGCCGGCGCCCTGACCCACGCCTGCCTCGCCGAGGTCCAACTACGTCAAGGACACCTCGAAGCAGCGCTCTCCCACTGGCGGCTCTTCGTCGACGACTACCCCACTCTCCACTCCAGCCGCGCCGCACATCACCTTCAGACCATGCACCAACTATTGCGCCCCCACCACAGACGTCGCGACGTGCAGGCCCACCTCGCCCACGCCCACACCCTGCTTGCCGCCACGTAAGTCCCGCGTGCAGGACAACTCCAGTGCGCAATGGTCGACATGGGGGTATCCCGTTGCGGAATGCACATGAGCGCTTCCGGGGGAGGACGCCCTACGGGCATGAAGGCATGCGGCTCGCGCCCCAGCCGGGCGCCTGGTTATTCCTCCGCGCGAATCCAGGTACGGGCGAGTTGCGCGACCCAAGTGTCAGCCGCGTCGGGAGCGGGCGGGGGTGTGTCGACGACGACGAGTTCGGTGACACCCGCCGCACTCAGCGCGGCGAGGTCGTCCGGGGTGCCGTCGCTCAGCGCGACGGCGATCGTGAGCTCGTCAACTGCGCGATCGTGGCGGGCGCACTCGTCGGCGAGAACGGCGATGCGCGCCGGGACGTCGTCCGCCCGGACGTTGAAGCCGTACCAACCGTCGGCGAGCGTGGCCGCCCGGCGCAGGGCGACGTCGCTGTTGCCACCGACCACCACCGGGAGCCGGCTGCCGCGCAGCGGCTTCGGGTTCACCCGGATCGCGTCGAAGTGGGTGAACTCCCCTGTGAAGGAGGCCGGGTCGTCGGCCCAGAGGGCACGCATCGCGGCGAGGTACTCGTCGGTGCGCCGCCCGCGCCCGACGAACGGGACGCCGAGTGCGGCGAACTCCTCGGCCGACCAACCGACCCCGATCCCGAGGCTGAACCGTCCACCGGAGAGCACGTCGAGTGTCGCGGCCTGTTTGGCGAGCAGAACCGGGTTGTGCTCGGGCAGCAGGAGTACACCGGTGGCAAGCTCGATCCGACGGGTGACCGCCGCCGCGAAGGTCAGGGCGAGCAACGGGTCCAGCCAGTCCGCGTCCGCGGGAACGGCGATCCGACCATCCGCTGCGTAGGGATAGCGAGAGGCGGGCGAGTCCACGAGCACCACGTGCTCGCCGCACCACAGCCTCGCGAAGCCGTGCGCCTCCGCGGCTGTCGCCACCGCACGGATCACCTCGGGACGGGCACCGTCACCGATACCCAGCGCGTGCAACCCCACTCGCATACTCCACCTCCGGGCGCCACCTTAAGCACGAACCACGGACGCGCTTGAGTGCCGCGGCGCTCCGCGCGCGGGCGCTGCCAGACATGTCGTCCGGACGAGCGAGCCCCCCGCCCCGCCCGGGCAGACCAGCACCAGCGGACTCCGCGACGTCGCCGTTCACGTTGCGCGTCGCGTAGCAGAGTTCGCCCGGCGGCGGACGCAACCACGCAACCGTCCGGGCTGTGCAGGCAATCGATGCCTGATAGCCGGTGCCGCGATGGGGGACGTGGAGTCGTCGGGGCGGGGAGAGACAGCTCTCCGTCTTGCTCGCGTTGTGACGAAGCACGGAAAAATCTCGTACCTCGCACTCAACAAAACCGCGTCGGACTCCCTTATGTCATGAGGATCGCCAAGCCGACCGCTGGCAGCGAGCCGGTGGTGGCTGAGAACGAGGAGGACGCGTTGACTGGGATCGTGGCGCTGGCGGGGCCTGTCACGTTGACGGTGCTTGCGCTGGTCAGCCGGTTGAGTACAGGACACGGTCGGATCGGGCCATGGGAAGTGCTGCGGGAGGTGGCTCGTGGCCGTTCAGCCGCCGCGGCGGAGCGTGAATGGCGGGCTACGACCGTTGAGGTTCTCGACCGCTTGCCTGAGGGCGGCGGGCTGGACATGGTGGACGATCGCGGCCACCGCCGCACGTACCGTGTGCTCACCCGGAACGACGTGTCTCCGTGACCTCGGCGCAGTGAGGACGCATGTTCGAGGAACCTCAACTATCCGGATTCGAGGAGTTTTTCACGTGCTACCACCCCATGGTCTGCAGATACCTGCTCTGGCGTGAGGCCGAGTGCAGTGTCCTGGAGGATGCCGCACAGCTCACGATGATGACTGCCCACAAACACTGGGCGCGCGTGGGACCGATGGAAGACCCCAGGGGCTGGCTGTTCAAAGGGGCCGGTCAGCGGCTGACTGACGTTCGTCAGGAACGGCGTCGTCAGGGTCTGCTCGTCGATGTCACGACGCTGCGAGGCCGGACCGCGGCGCAGGACGAGGTTGCGGCGTGCGATCTCCGTCTCGACATCCTCCACGCCATCCGTAAGCTCCCGGCGCGGCAGCAGGAGGCGCTGGCGACGCAACTGCAGTTCGGCATGAGCTACCACGAGATCGCCGACGTCATGGGCACGACGCCAGGAACAGTGCGCTCCCATGTTCATGCGGGCAGAACCACGCTCAAGACCATGCTCGGAGACCACGACGCGGAAGGAGACCGCGCATGAGCATCGATCGAGCCCTTCGGTCGGCTGTCGAAGCGGTCGGCGAACTGTGGTCGGATGACGACAGGAACGCCGAGCGGTACCGGCAGTTCACTGCGTCGCTGCGTCATCGACGGCTGGAGCGGCCTGCCGAAGCCCTCCACTCGCTGCGCGACAGGGTGGACGGGGCGCTGTACCTCGCGGTGTACGAAGAGGGCGAGGTCCGAGTACGAGCGCAGTCGTCCGGACCGGCTACTCCAACCCTGAACGAATGGGTGGACTTCCGTCACAGCGCCCACGCTCACTCGTTCGGCAAGGCCCTGCTGGCCCAACTCGACGAGGATGGGCTTCGCGACCACATCTCGCGCCATCGCCTGGCTCGGTTCACTTCGCGAACCATTACCGGCGAAGAGGCCCTGCGTCGGAAGTTGCGCGAAGCGAGCCCGCCAGGCGCGCCGTCGTCGTTCCTCGACCTGGGTGAATACTTCGTTGGGTGGGTGTCCGCCGCGGTCCCAGTCAGCGGCGCGGGCCGTCCGGCTGCGCTGGCCGTGTACCTGCCGTTGGAGAAGGCGCACCTGCTCCGCATCGCCCCGTACGTTCTCGCCGAGGCTGCAGCGAAACAGCAGTCCGCCTTCGTGGCTCTCCTCACTGGAGAGCACTCCCCCGAGGAGCTTGCTGACCTGGATTGGACATCGGATGAAGCCGTCATCGCTGCGCGATACGCAATCGGGAGCAACCGTGACGGCGCGATGCATTCTCGGTGAGGAGAGCTGAGGAGAGACGACGGCGGTGGAGCGTCGCACGACACACACCCCAAAAGACAGAAACCGGTGTCGACCTGGGAGGAAGGCACCAATCGGGTGAGTCGGCATTGTTTAGGCCCGGGGGATCACCTCGGAGAGCGATGCGGGAATGGACAGATGCATACGGGGGTTTCACTGAGCGGGGCGGGGATTTCCCCAGGTCGTGGGTGTGCTGGGGAAGTTGGTCCGTGGCTTGGTTACGTCACTGCACACTCGGCTTCCGAGGTCGTTCCCGCCTCGTAGGGGCCTGCGCGCCCGGGGAGGGTAGCTAGGCCGGGCGCAGTCGAACTCGACTGCTCGGTAACCCAGTTCAAGGAGATGATCACGGATATGCGTTCTCTTGCCCGCGTCGTGACAGCCGCGGCGATCCTGGCCGTGTGCGCCCTCCCCGCCGCCTCGGCCCAGGCTGCCCCGTCCCCGGCCGGCTCGGGCCACAAGGCCACCCACGCGGCCGACGACTTCCATCATGACGTCATCGACCACGTCGCCTTCGAAGTCCGTGGCACCGTCGAGGGGGTTGGCAAGCTCGCCGGTTGCGCCCTGAGCACAGCCGCCCGCCTCTAGCACTCTCCTGCAGTAGCGCATGACCGTGGCCTGCCGTCGTCGCCTTCGCCATCACGGCGTCGGCGGCGGGTCCGCCGCCTCTCCTCTACCCCCTTCCGTCACCAAGTGCCGTTTTACTCAGGAAGGTTCACCATTGGCGCGATCGTCTTCCCCGCGCCTGGGCGTCGAGCAGCTCGACGTGTCGGGGAGAAGCGGAGGTAGGCGCCGACGATGACCGCCAACGCCGCCACGCCGTAAGCGCATGCCTGGAGGGGGAAGCCGGGCAGGAGCCGGCCGGCCAGGTAGAGGGCGGTGCCGGCGAGGGTGAGGGTGAGCCATTCCCAGCGGCCGTCCAGGGCCACGAGGGCGATGACGAGGAGGGAGTACCAGGGGTAGTTGGGCGAGAAGAGCAGGAGTGTGGTGCCGGTGAGCAACAGGGCGCCGCGCCAGGGGCGTTCGGGGTCGCCGCGCCACCACACGTACAGGGCGACGATTCCCAGCAGTACGGCTGCGGTTGCGCCGGCGGCGGTGTCGGGGAGCAGGAGTCGTAGGAGGGCGAAGCGGCGGACATCGCTGGGGTCGTAGCCCTCTTCGTGGAGGTAGCCGGGCAGGTAGCCCAGGACGCCGGCGCCGGAGGCGAGGACGTACGGCAGGTAGGCGAGGGCGACGGCCGCGACGGCGGACGCCGTGACGCGCAGGACGCGGGCCGGGCCGCGCTGCCCCGACAAGGCGCCGGGCAGGGCGAGAACCGGCAGGATCTTGACGGCGATCGCCGCGCCGAGCAAGGCACCGCGGCGGACACCGGCGGTGGCGGTACCGAGCGCGAGCACGGTCAACAGGACGCCGAGCGTGTCGATATGGGCGTTGTTGACGGCTTCGAAGGCCACGGCCGGGCACCAGGCCCACAGTGCGGCCCGGGAAGCGGCCGTGCGCGGGTCGCCACGGCGTCGAAGGACGGCGAGCAGGGCGAGGGTGGTGGCGAAGGCCAGGACCGCGCCACCGATTTGAAGTGGCTTGTGGCGGCTGCCCGTTGGGGAGAGTTCGTGGACCGCCAGGTACCAGCCCTCGGCGACGGGTGGGTAGATGGTGGGGACGGTGGGGCGGTTGATGCGGGCGCAGAGCCCGGTGTCGGTGTGGGTAAGCCCCCAGCCGGAGCAGGAGGGCGGGGTGGTTGACGTGGGTGATGTGGTTGTCGTGGTTGGTGTCGGGAAGAGCCAGTTGTCGCGTAGTGGTGCCAGCTCGGGGGCGGCGGGCGGGTACGCGTAGGGGGAGATGCCGGCGGCCTGGACGCGGCCGTCCCAGGCGTAGCGGTACATGTCGTTACTGGTGCGCGGGGGCGCCGCGAGGCCGGCCAGGGCGATGGCCGCCGCACCCAGCAGGACGAGAACGGTCGCGGCGCGGGCCGTGACCTTGCGGACGGTCCACGCGGCGGCGGCGAACAGCGTCCAGGCGACCGCGTAACCGGCCAGTAGGCGGCCTGGGTTGCGCACGTTGTCGCCCGCGTGGAGGGTGTTGACGATCGTCGCGGTGAGGGCGGCCAGGAGGAGTGCCGTGGCGGTGACGGCGACCGCGTTCCTTCGGCGGCCGGCCGAGGGGGCAGGGTGGCCCGGGCCCGCTCCGGGGGGTGTCGGGCGGGTCGAGGTCGTCGTTGGGTGGTCGGTCATGGGCGGGCGGCCCTTCGGGGGATCGTCGTGGGGCGCGGTGGGGAGGCGAGGCGGAGTTCGTCGGGTCCCGTGCTCGGGCGGTGCAGTTGAAGGAAGTGGCGACTGTCGGTCGTCCAGCGGTCGGTGAGGGTCCAGCCGGCCTCATCGGCCGTGCGCAGTAGGGCAGTTGGTCCGACTCGGGCCCAGGGGAAGGAGCGGCCGTGGCGCCCGTGGGCGTCCTCGACGCGGACGGTGAGGCGCTCGTCCACGTTGCCGGCGGCGGCCTCGACCAGTAGGCGACCGCCGGGCCGGACCAGCTCCCGCAGTCGGGAGAAGAGGGCGACCGGGTCGCCGCCGATGCCCACGTTGCCGTCCATCAGGAGTGCGGTGCCCCAACGGCCCTCGCTCGGCAGGCGGTTGAAGACCGAGCGGCGTAGGGCGGCGCCGCCGAGGCGGCGGGTGCGGGCGACGGCGTCCGGGCTGACGTCCACGCCCAACACCGGTACGCCGCGGACAGCCAGCGCGGCCACGAGGCGACCCGGCCCGCAGCCGACGTCCAGGACGGCGCCGGCGCAGCGGAGCAGCACGCCGGTGTCGGCGGCGTCGGGGGCGGCGCACCACCGCTCCACGTCCAACGGGAGCAGCTCCCCCGCCCCGGAGGCGCGGGGTGACAGGCGGCGCAGGTACAGCGGGCCGCGACCGGTGCGCAGGGCGTGCGCGTAGGGGTCGTTCGTCCAGGGCGAGCCGGGGGTCGCACGCCCGGTCCGGGCCGGCACGGAGAGGGCTTCGGCCTCGTCCAGACAGGGCGGCACGACATCCACAGGGGAAGGGGAGGTCTCGATCACCCCACTCACCCTACGAACGCAAAACAGGCAAAAGGGACTTGGCGTCCTTACGGAACGCTGACGTCACCACTCCTTACGGATCGATGACATCGACCCTCGTCACGACCTCTACCGCCCACCTGCGCCGCGCATGGTGCGAGACTCCCAAGGGTGAAACGCGTACTCGTCGTCGACGACGACCCCACCGTCTCCGAGGTCGTCGCCGGATATCTGGACCGGGCGGGCTTCGCCGTCGACGTGGCCGCCGACGGCCCCACCGCCGTCGCCCAAGCCTCGGCCCGGCCACCCGACCTGGTGGTGTTGGACCTGATGCTGCCCGGCATGGACGGCCTGGAGGTGTGCCGCCGCATACGCCAAGACGGCCCGGTCCCCGTAATCATGCTGACCGCACGCGGCGACGAGGAGGACCGCATCCTCGGCCTGGAAGTGGGCGCGGACGACTACGTCACCAAGCCGTTCAGCCCCCGCGAGCTGGTACTGCGCGTGGAGTCCGTACTCCGCCGGGCCGGCGCATCGTCGCCCACCCGGGCCGGGAACGGGAGCACGGCCGGCTGGCTGCACAGCGGCCCCCTCGCCGTCGACCCCGCCGCCCGCCGCGCCACCCGCAACGGCTCCGAACTCGCCCTCACCATACGGGAGTTCGACCTCTTGACGTTCTTCCTGCGCAACCCCGGACGGGCGACGAGCCGGGAGGACCTGATGCGCGAGGTGTGGGGATGGGAGTTCGGCGATCTGTCGACCGTCACCGTCCATGTGCGGCGACTGCGCGAGAAGATCGAGGCCGACCCGGCCCGCCCCCGCCTGATCAGCACCGTATGGGGCGTCGGCTACCGCTTCGACCCTCCCGAGCCCGACGGGACGGACGCCGACGGGACGCGCGACAAGGCGACCAGCCACGAGGGAGCCAACCATGATCGGTGACACCCTGCTCATCGCCCTGTACGCAGCGATCGGCGCCGCGGTCGCCGGACTGGCCGGCACCGCGGCCCTGCGCCTGCTGCGCAACCGCTCCGTCGCACTGTCACTGGCCGTCGTCGCCGCCGTCACGGTCGCCGCGATGCTCGCCGGCACGATCCTGGTCTCCTGGGCGATGCTCCTCTCGGAACACGACCTGTGGGTCGTCACGATGGTGTGCGCCATGGCCGCGGTCGCGTCCCTGGCCGTGTCGCTACTGCTGGGCCGGAGTGTCGTCAGGGGCAGCCGCGCACTGGCCGAGGCCACCCGTGCCCTCGGCGACGACGGACGCTTCACCCCACCCGCCACCGCGCCCACAGCCGAACTCGCCGAACTGAGCCGCCAGTTGGCCGCCACCAGCGCCAAGCTGGCCGCCTCCCGAGAACGCGAGAAGGCCCTGGAGTCGTCCCGCCGCGAACTGGTTGCCTGGATCTCCCACGACCTGCGCACCCCGCTCGCCGGCCTCCGGGCGATGACCGAGGCCCTGGAGGACGGCATGGTCGACGAGCCCCGCGTCTACCACACCCGCATCCGCACCGAGGTCGAGCGGATGAGCGACATGGTCAGCGACCTCTTCGAGCTCTCCCGCATCCAGGCCGGCGTCCTCGCCCTCACCCCGACCCGGCTGTCGGCCTACGACCTCGTCGGCGACGCGCTCGCGGGCGCCGACGCCCTCGCCCGCGAACACGGAGTGCGACTGGTCGGCGACGCGGTGGAGAAGGTGCCGGTCGAGGTCGACGGCCGCGAGATGTCCCGCGTCCTGGCCAACCTCCTCGTCAACGCCATCCGCCGGACCCCCGCCGACGGCACCGTCGCGGTGTCCGCGCGCCGGGAGGCCGACCGGGTCGTGCTGGCGGTGACCGACGGCTGCGGCGGCATCCCGCCGGAGGACCTTCCGCGGGTCTTCGACACCGGCTGGCGCGGCACCGACGCCCGCACACCGCCCGCCGGGGCGGGACTCGGCCTGGCCATCGTCCGCGGCATCGTAGAGGCCCATCAGGGCCGCGCGGCGGTCTGCAACGTGCCGGGCGGCTGCCGTTTCGAGGTCCACCTGCCGGCGGCGCCCTGACACGCCCGGTCAGGGGTCCGTCACTGCTTCAGTACGCGTCGTCCCGCACCACGAGAGCTCCGGAGTGAAGCCCTCGTGGTGCGGTGGGGTTTCCAGCCGCGACGCTCGGCCCGCCCCCGCCGAGCGAGCCGCCTGGCGCGTGCTGCCCTCGTGGGCGACGGTGGCTAAGAGGAGGGCTCGCTCCGGCCCGCCCGCGGTTCATCGCCGAACGGGCCGGCTCGCCCGGCACGGACCTCGACGCCACGTACGCGGTGCCGGCTCACGGCCCAGGCTGCCACCGCCTCCTGAAGGGACCAACCATGTCGAACTTCACCCCGTACCTGGAGCGCAACCAGGCTTTCGCGGCCTCCGGTGCACAGACCAACGTCCCTCAGATCCCGTTCATCCCCTTCAAGCAGCTCTACCTGATCACCTGCATCGATCCGCGCGTGGAGCCCGCGGCCGTACTCGGCGCCCGTCTCGGAGAGGCGATCGTGGCACGCAACGTCGGCGGCCGCGTGACACCGGCGATCATCAAGGACCTCGCCTGGATCGTGCACCTGCACCAGAACAAGACCCCCGACGCGGACTGGTTCGAGATCGCCGTCATCCACCACACCGACTGCGGCTCCGGACTCTTCGCCGACGATGAGCTGCGCGCCGGCTACGCCGCCCGCGGCGGCTGGGACGAACAGACCTCCCTGGAGATGGCCGTCCTGGAGCCCGCCGAAACCGTCCGGAAGGACGTCGCCACACTGCGCTCGGCACCCGAACTCACGCCGGGCATCGACGAGATCAAGATCGGCGGCTACGCCTACGACCTCGGCAGCGGGAAGGTCACCACCGTCGTGCAGCCCAGCTGAACAGGGCACACGGCCGGCCCCCGCAAACCCTGCCCTCCGACGCAACGGAACCGAGCGCACCCGACAGCCCAGGGCCCGACCGCCCCGTCCGTAAAGTGACCGCCGCCGGAACGAACCCCGGCCCAACTCATCGAGCAAGACCGGGACTTCGCTACCGTGCCTACCGCGCGTACGCCACCGGATCCGACCGCACTCCCCCGGCCCGCAACGGCGCCGCCGCGAACTCGGCCATCCCCTCCTCGAACCCGACCCGGGCCCGCCACCCCAACTCATCGCGCAACCTGCGGGACGAGGCGGTGATGTGGCGGACATCGCCGAGCCGGAACTCCCCGGTGACCACCGGCGCCGGCCCACCGTACGACGCAGCCAGGGCCGCGGCCATCTCCCCCACCGTGTGCGGCTCCCCACTGCCGACGTTGTAGGCCCGCACACCGCCCTCCGCCAGGCCGTCCGCCAGGCCGTAGAGCGCGGTGCAGTTGGCGTCCGCCACATCCCGTACGTGCACGAAGTCCCGCCGTTGGCCGCCGTCCTCGAACACCCGCGGCGCCTCGCCCCGCGCGAGCGCGGACCGGAACAGGGAAGCCACGCCCGCGTACGGGGTGTCGCGCGGCATGCCCGGCCCGTAGACGTTGTGGTACCGCAGCGCCACGGCCCTCCCACCCGTCGCCCGCGCCCAGGCCGCGGCCAGGTGCTCCTGGGCCAACTTCGTGGCCGCGTACACGTTGCGCGGATCGGCCGGCGCGTCCTCACCCACCAACCCCGGCGCCAGCGGCTCACCACACTGCGGACAGGGCGGCTCGAACCGCCCCGCCTCCAGGCACGCCGCCTCGCGCGGCCCCGGCCGTACGACGCCGTGTCGGGAACACTCGTAGCGCCCCTCGCCGTACACCACCATCGAGCCAGCCAGCACCAGGCGCCGCACGCCCGCAGCGGCCATCTCCGCCAACAGCACCGCCGTGCCGAGGTCGTTGCACCCCACGTACTCCGGGGCATCGGCGAAGTCCTTGCCGAGCCCCACCATCGCGGCCTGGTGACAGACCGCGTCCACGCCGCGCAGCGCGGCGCCCACGGCATCCGCGTCCCGCACGTCCACGTGCCGCCAGTCAACCCCCTCCGGGATCGGCGGGGCCGTCTGATGCGCGGCAGGCAACAGGGCGTCCAGGACACGCACCGCGTGCCCGGCGCCGGTGAGAGCGGTGACGATCTGCGAGCCGATGAAGCCCGCACCTCCGGTGACCAGGATCAACATGCCACCGACCGTAGGGCCAAGGGCCCGCCCATGGACCGCTGGACGCGCAGACGTCAGGAGTTCGTAAGCCTTTCCGACGCCTCCGCGTCCCTTCGCGCCAGTCACCCCGGAACCCTCACGACCACGACCGCCGCCTCCTGCGGACGATCCACCGCGCGACCACCAAGAGCGTCGTCACCACAACCACGCCCCCGACCGCAATCACCCAGTTACGCGGATAGTCCAACGGCAGCACCGAGGGGTTGGCCGACGCTCCCGGACGCAGTAGCACCGGCAACGCCACCACGGTCAACGCCCCCGCGACGATCAACGCCCCACGTACCGGACCACGCGCGCCCCCACGCGCCACAACGAACCCCACCACCAACACCAACGGCGCAACGACTGCGTCATGCAGCACGACCGCACCGCCCAACCAGGCCACCACACCGGCCAGTTCGCGCACGTCGCCCAGGAGCAGCCACACCCCGACTCCCGACAACGCCGCACCCACCACCCCCATGACAAGCCGCGCCACCTTCACGACAACACCTCCAGTCGCCCCACCCACTTGGTCTGCAACACTCCGGGCCGATTGGGGGCGATGAGCCGCGCCGGGTAGCCATGGTCGGGGTCGAGTTCCGTGCCGTTCAGGCGGAGCGCGAGCAACGTCAGCGGGTCGCGGGCGTGCTGGTGTCCCATCTCCGACACCCGGTACCCGCCGCGCAGTTGTAGCGAGACCACCCGCACCCGCGCGTCCGGCGGCGCCCCCGCCCGTTCCAACAGGTCCCTGACGCGCACCCCCGTCCAGCGCGCCGACTTGCTCCAGCCCTCCACACAGGCGATCGGCAGCTCCACCTCGTGCTGGGGCAGGGCGCGCAGCTCTTCCAGCGTCAGGGCGTACGACCGGGGACCGGCCACCACCAGGCGGTACGCCTCGTCAACGACCCGCCCCACGCCGGCCGCCTCGGCAGTCCGATTGACGGGCAGCCCCTGGGGACCGTGGTCCGGATCGCGCGGTGCGAACAGGATGAGGCCCTTCAACGGGGTGACGGACTGACCGATCGTGGTGAGCGTGACCGCCCCCACGGCCGCAGCCACGCCGGTGAGCAGCGAACGCCGATCGGGCCCGTCCTCCGCGGGCAGTGCGAGCGTGCCCGGTGACCGCCGACCCCAATGCGCCCTGATCTCGGGCGCCTTGACGGCGAGATGCAGCACGAGCGCCCCGACCACCAGCCACGCGACCGCGAAGTGCACCGGTACGAACGAGAACGGCCACGGGTACCACTGGACGATGTTCAGCAGCCCGGTGGCCAGCTCGAAGACCGCCCCGGCCACGAGCAGTGCCACCGACAGCCGCTCCAGCCCGTGCCGGACCGACCGCAATGGCGGCCAGACAAACAACCTCGGATACACCGCCCACAACTTGGCCAGCAGCAACGGAATCGCCGCGATCCCGGAAGCGACGTGCAGCCCCTGGCTGAACCGGTAACCCCACGACGGACGGCTCGGCAGGCTGTTGGCCAACCACCCCGGCGGATGCTGCATCACATGGCTGACCAAGCCGGTGCCGAAGCACACCAGCATGGCCAACCCCAACCACCGCCCGATCAAGGTCGCCGTACGGGGATCATGCAGCCTGCCCCTGAACTCCGGCGGAGAGACTCTCAGCTTCATGCCTCCATCCCACCCGCCGCCGGGCCACACCGGAACAGAAGAATCCTTACGGACCGGGGACATCTACGCCCGGACTCGCACGGTAGGCCTGACCGTAGACCGTCAAAACCGCCGGAGCTACCGGGCCTGTCCGAACGTCCGCTCTACCCGAAGATCGGAGTCCTGGACAGCGCCCGATGAGCCTCCCGCCACCCCTCCCCGAACTCGGCGACCGGCCCCTGATAGCGAATCCCCGCATCCCAGTTCAGCATCAGGCACTCGTCACCTTTCAACAGCAGGGTGCGCCAACTACCGTCCTCGTCGGGGACCTGGACAGCCTCGTCGTAGTTTCCGAAGAAACTGGGTGGCAGGTTCCTCCACTGCCCGCCGAAGTCGGTGATCCTCCCCTGATACCGGATGCCCGCGTCCCAGTTCAGGACCAAACAGCGGTTGCCTTGGAACAACATCGTGCGCCAACTACCACCCTCATCCGGCAACTGCACCGCCGCATCGATGTCTTGAGCAAACGGAGTGCCCTGCAGCCCCCGCCACTGCGCCCCCAGTTCGATGATCTTTCCGTGGAACCGAACGCCCCCGTCCCAGTTCAGCACCAGGCACTGGTCCCCCTGGAACAACAACGTGCGCCAACTACCGCCCTCGTCCGCCAACTGCACGGCCGCGCCGACATCCCGGGCGAAAGAGCTCCGCCTCAGCGAACGCCATTGCTTCCGATACTCGATGATCTCGCCGAGGTAGCGAATCCCCGCGTCCCAGTTCAACTCCAGGCACCTGCTCCTACGGAAGAGGAGCGTGCGCCAGCTCCCACCCTCATCAGGGAGCCGTACGGCGGCATCGACGAACGTCATGGCGCCCCCACTCATCAGGCAACCGTGCGGGCCCCCGCCCAGGCATGAGGCAAGCACGACGGGCAGTCCCTTCCATCGTCACCCCAGTGCCCCAGTCTGACCACACGGCATCGGTCACCCCGGAGTGGGCATGCGCCTGACCAGCAACGTTCCGCCACAGCGTCGCCGTCGAGCCCGTCTCCTCGCCAGATGCCCGCAGGTCAGGTGAGAAGGCGGCTGGTGAAACCGTCGTAGACGAGGGATTCGTACGCGGCGTGCACGTACTCCGGGACCTCTTGCTCGATGGCGAATCCGAGGTGGGGGTACGCGATCACCCCTTGCATGTCACCGACGAGCATGTTGGTCACGAAGGTCTCGTCGCCGCTGCCACCTGCCGGCCGCCGCCGATGCCGGCCGGTGAACACCACCCCCGGCCGACCCGGCCGGGCGCGGCGAGCGCTCGAACCCGGCGCCACCTGGGTGCTCGCCGACACCGTCCCCGTACCCACACCCCCCGACGCCCAGGCCGGCCGTTCACTCCGATGACCTGGCCATTCCCTCACACGGCGGCTGTCGCTGCCTCCTGCCACCTCCGACCATGGGAAGAGCATGCAGGCGCCCGGCCGGGCGGCGGAGAGAGAAACGCGATGGCACAGCGGGCTGGCAATGTCATGTCGATCGATCAGGCAGTCGCCGAGCTGGAGAAGTTGCAGAGCAAGCTGGATCCGGATGACGGCGTCGCGGTGTTCGACACGGCCGCCCGTACGCTTCAGCACCTCATCGACCTCTGGAGCATCGACGCCGCGGGGAAGAGCGTTCAGGTGCTGTGGAAGGTGCGGAGATCCCACGACGCGTACACAGCCGCGAGTGACGTCCTCGATCGACCCGTCGAGCGTGTCCGCCGCGCGCTGCTCACCCCGGTGTGAGCGCGGGCGGACACCCTGTAGGTCTTCCCAAGAGCGTGACGGAGAAAGGGTCCGATGACACAACCAACGGGTTCCACCGATCCCCAACCGGCGCCGAGCACAGACACGTTGGAGGGGCTTGCCGCTTCGGCGCGCGGCTGGCACACCATCCAGCTCACCGTCCTGGGCTTCGTCGGCATCTGCGGCGTTCTGCGCCCCACCGACGGCGCGGTACCCGCCCCGGTCCAGTGGCTCGCCGCGGCGCTGGCCGTGCTCGCGCTCGTCATCGCCTGCCTGGCGCTCTTCACTGTCGGCCGGGTCGCCTATCCGATCAGCGCCGGCGGCAGCGCCGGCGTCACCCCACACGCGCTCGCTCAAGCCCGCGGACGGCTGCACACCGGCATCCGGCTCACGATCCTCGCCCTCGTCCTGATCGTGACCGCCGCACTGACGGGCTGGTGGCCACACCACGCGGACACTGCACCGGGCGCCCCGGCGAAAGCGACAGCGGTGACGGCCAGTGCCAAGACCGGGCAGACCTGGTGCGGCCCTCTCGCGGCCGGCCCAGCCGACGCCGTCAACCTGCGCACCGGCCAAGGCGATATCGCCGTGGCTCTCCAGGCCGTCACCCGGCTGCGTCCGGTCGCGAACTGCCCATGAGACGACTGCCCTTGAGTACGACGCAGTCGTCCAGGTCCAGCGAGTCCGCGCGGCGCGGTTCGGTCAGCAGGACGGCGTGCAGACGTGGGCTGGGCCGGCCGCCCCTGCGCCCGAGGCAGCCGGCTTCTGTACGGAGACCGCGACGTGATCGACGAGCATCGAAGCGCCGGGCCTGGTCGCGTCGGTAGGGGTGGGTGAGCCGGCCACGCCGTCCGGAAAGCCTCCGCCCATGGCGAGGTTGAGCAGCAGGAAGTGACCGTGGTGGGTGGCCTTGGCCCAGGTGTCGGCGTCCATCTCGGAGGCGTTCACGGTGTGGAACTGCTGGCCGTCGACGTACCAGTGCAGCGATTCGGCGGCCGGGTTGGTGCGGTCGAGCTCCAGCGCGTAGGTGTGGAAGCCGGCCTGGCAGGGGCTGCCGGGGCAGTCTCGGGAGCTGCCCTTGCCCTGGGTCTCGTTGCACGGTCCCCCGGGGCTGACGCCGCAGTGCAGGGTGCCCCAGACCTTGTTGAGGCCGTTGACGTTCTCCATGACGTCGAACTCGCCGATGCCCGGCCAGTTTTGGTAGTTGCCACGGAAGTCGGCGCCCAGCGTCCAGAACGCCGGCCAGTAGCCGAGCGCGGCGGCACCGGAGACGTCGGGAACCCGGATGCTCGCCTCGATCCGGAGCTTTCCCCCGGCCGGGGCCGCGAAGTCGGTGCGGCGGGTCTCGATCCGGCCCGAGGTCCAGGTGGCGCCGTCCCGTTGGGCGGTGATCTTGAGGTGACCCGCGCCGTCGAGCTGGAGGTTCTCCGGGCGGTCGGTGTACGTCTCCCGTTCCCCGGTACCCCAGTTGGGCGCGCCTCCCGGGTAGCTGGTGCCGGTGTCGGTGATCCAGTCGGCGGCGGACGGGGGCGAACCGGCGGCGCCGTCGAAGCTCGTGCTCCAGACTTCCTCGAAGGCGGGGGTACGGCTGGCCGGAGCGGTCACCGCTCCGGCGGAGGTCGCGGGTAGGGCGAGGGCGTAGGTGGTGAGGATCGTGGCACTCGCGGCGCAGAGCAGCGCCCTTCGCTTCGGGCCCATGTCCATTTTCTCCTCGGCGTGGTGTGGGGGGTGAGGAGTTCGGCGTGTTCGCTGTGCTCGGGGTCGCGGTGTTCGGGAGGAGCGTGGTCTCGCTGTCGCCTCGGGTTCGGTGAACCCTGCCGATTGGGCGACGGGACGTCAAGTAGTCCGCGTGGGAAGGGGTGTTGTGCAGGCATGACGACGGAAGGCAGCTGAACGTGATCGCGATCCCACAACACGGGCCATGGTTACCGTCGGACCGCACAGTCCAAGAAAGGTGCTCCATGCTCAGCCACCTCCTGGCCCCGCTGGCGGGCCTCATGGCCGGAGTTGCCCTGCGGCCGGTCGTGGTGGCACTCGCAGCACCTGTCGGGCAGCCGGCCGACATCACCTGCTCCCACGACTCACCACCAACGCCCCCAGCGGTGTGGGGACCGTGCCTCCTGTGGCCGCTGCCGCCGCCCGGTTGCTGCTGCCCTACCTGCCGCATCCGACGGTGTCCGCCATGGCTGACGGAGGTGACGACCGCAGCGGCCTTCACCGCGGTCGCGGCCGGCGGCTCCAGTGGCTGGTATGCCGTCGCCCAGTACTGGATCGCTCTTCTTGGCGCCGGCCTGCTGCTGGTCGACAGTGCCGTGGAGCGACTGCCGGATGCGTTGACGCTTCGGGCCGCCCTCGGCACACTCGCGCTGCTCACCGTTGCCACAGCCGCGGGTGAACCGGGCAGTCCGCTGCGCGCGGTGGCCGTCGCGGCCACGGCCGGCGCCCTGTTCACCGCCTTCACCCTGGGCGGCATGGGAATGGGCGATGCGAAGCTGGCGGTCTCCCTCGGCGCACTGCTGGGCTGGCGGAGCTGGCATGCCGCATGGCTGGCACTCGTGACCAGTCTCCTGCTCGGCGGCGCCGTAGCGACCATGCTCCTGGTCACACAACGCAGGCACCGCAAAAGCACGTTGGCGTTCGGTCCGTGCCTCGTCATCGGCACCCTGGTCGCCGGGCTCGTCACCAGCGTCTGACCGGATCGCCCAGCGCTCGCCTCGCCGGAGATACCCACAGGTCGAGCGCAGACATGCGGCTCCTGCTGCGGAAACGGCTGCCGGGGATCCATGAGCGCCCCGGCGGGCCGGTGCCCTTGCGCAGGACGTCGAGGGGTGACCGTCAACGACCGATGGAGCCGCCCCTCGCCCCTCAACTACCCGACGTCGGCGACAAGCCAAGTTGCCGGGAACATCTACGAGTTGTTGCAGCGCAGGCGCCCGGGATGACCTTGAGTGGCCTGTTCCCATCCTTGTCCGTAGTTGTGCGACTCCTTAGCGTGACACGGGTGCCTGTCTGGCACCTACATCTCTTCCGTTCAACGTGGCCCTGCCGTGCCCGAATTCAGGAGGACACCCCGGATGACCGCCGAGTCCGAGCCGATCCAGCCGACCCCGTCCGTCGCGGAGGCGAACCGCCGCACCATCGAGACCATCCCGCCGTCCTCGGAGGACTTCCAGGACGCGAGCCGTGGACTGCTCGCCGTGCCCGACGTCCCCGTGATCCTGTCGCGTGACGGCAAGCAGACCGTGTGGGACTTCGTCCAGTACGACTTCCTTCGGGAAGCGGGGGACGAAGCGGCCCCGTCGTCGGTCAACGCCAGCCTGTGGCGCCAGGGCTCGCTCACCGCACAGGCCGGCCTGTACCAAGTCACGGCGCGCGGCCCGCGCGCCGTCTACCAGGTGCGCGGCTACGACCTGTCCAACATGACCATCATCACCGGTGACACCGGCCTGGTGATCGTCGACCCGCTCACCTCCTTCGAGACCGCCCAGGCCGCCCTCCAGCTCTACCGCTCCGCCACCGAGGACTCCCGCCCGATCACCGGCCTCCTCTATACCCACCCCCACGTGGACCACTTCGGCGGCTCCCGCGGCCTGTTCGCCGACCGCAACGGCAACCCGCCCCTCGGCCTGAAGGTCTACGCGCCACAGGACTTCCTCGACCACGCGATCAGCGAGAACGTCTTCGCCGGCCCGGCGATGAGCCGCCGCGCCGACTACATGTACGCCCCGCGGCTGGACAAGACTCCCACCGGGCAGGTCGGCGCCGGCCTGGGCCTCACCATCTCCACCGGCGAACTCACCCTCGTCACCCCGACCGACTACATCGGCGGCCCGCAGCACCAGCCCGTGTCCGCCGAACTCTGGCCCGCCTCGAACGTCATCTCCTGGCGCCCCGAGCTCTACCAGGCAACGATCGACGGCGTCCAACTGGTCTTCCAGCTCACGCCGAACACCGAGGCCCCGGCGGAGATGAACATCTACCTCCCCGAGCTCCGCGCCCTGCTGGCGGCCGAGAACGCCACGCACACCATGCACAACATCCTCAGTCTGCGCGGCGCCCAGGTCCGCGACCCGCACGCCTGGTCCAAGTACCTCACCGAGGCGATCCAGACCTTCGGCGAGCACACCGACGTCGTCTTCGCCTCCCACCACTGGCCGCGCTGGGGCAAGGAGAACATCCTCACCTTCCTCGCCAACCAGCGCGACATGTACGGCTACCTCAACGACCAGACGCTGCGCCTGGTCGACGCCGGTTACACCGGCATCGAGATCGCCGAGCAGCTCCAACAGCTCCCGTCCAGCCTCGCCGACCAGTGGTACAACCGCGGCTACTACGGCTCGATGAGCCACAACACCAAGGCCATCTACCAGCGTTACATCGGTTGGTTCGACGGCAACCCGGCCAACCTGTGGAGCCTGCCGCCCGTCGAGGCGGGCGTGCAGTACGTCAAGGCCATGGGCGGCCCGAAGGGGGCGCTGACCGTCGCCCAACAGGCGGCGGAGGCCGAGCCGCCGCAGTACCGCTGGGCGGCCGAGGTGCTCAACCACATCATCTTCGCGGCCGGCGATCCGCTGCCCTCCGGACAGACCGACGCCTACGAGGTCCCCTCCGACATCCTCCAACAGGCCAAGGACCTCCAGGCCCAGGTCTTCACCCAGCTCGGGTACGGCTCGGAGAACGGCACCTGGCGCAACTTCTACCTCACCGGCGCCCACGAGCTGCAGAACCTCCCCGTGGCGCCCATCAGCAAGGGCGCCGCCGACCTCGTCAAGAGCATGACCCTGGAGCAGTTCTTCTCCGCCCTGGCGAAGAGCATCGACGGCCCGCAGGCCGCGACCGAGCAGTCCAAGCCGATCGTCCTGCGTTGGATCGTCACCACCGACAACCAGATGTGCGTCACCACCCTGCGCAACGGTGTGCTGGTGTACGTCGAGGGCGGCGACCCGCTCGCCCGCACCACCGACGCCACCATCACCCTGAGCCGCGAAGCCCTCGAACGCCTGGCACTGGCCGGGCACCGCTTCAAGGAGAACTTCGACGACGAGGTCGCGAAGGGCACCATCCAGACCGACAACCAGGCAGCCGCCGACACGGTCTGGGACTACCTGCGCTTCCCCGACCCGGTGTTCCCCATCGTCACCCCCCGCCCGGCGCGTCCCAACTACCAGGCGCCCGGGCCGGTGACCGGCTGACATCGACGGCATAGCCGGACACGGGGCCGAGCGGACGAATGCACCGTCCACTCGGCCCCGTTGCCCCTACCAGGGACGGTGTGCGGGACAGGCCGCCTATCGCCCCAGCAGGACCGAACGCACCTCCCGCCCGGACGCCACACGGAGCAGTCGACCGATACCCGCACCAACCTGGCGGACCGAGCCTCTCAAGTCACCGCGCGCCCAACAGATGCTCCATGGCCAACTGGTCCAACTGCTCGAAGGCCATGCCGCGTTCGCCGGCGGCGGTGACGTCGAACTCCTCGAAGGCGGCGCGGTCGGCGAGCAGGGCGGCGAGACCGTCCTTCGCAGTCGGCCGGGCGAGGTCGTCCAGGCGGGCGGCGCGCAACGCCTCCCGAACGCGCGGATCGGCGCGGAAGGCGGCGGCCCGCTCCTTGAGGATCAGATAGGTGCGCATGCAGCCCGCGGCGGAGGCCCACACCCCGTCGAAGTCCTCGGTCCGCGGCGGCTTGAAGTCGAAGTGGCGAGGGCCCTGGTAGCCGGCGTTCTCCAGGAGGTCGACGAGCCAGAACGCGGCGCGCAGGTCACCCGCACCGAACCGGAGGTCCTGGTCGTACTTGATGCCGGACTGGCCGTTGAGGTCGATGTGGAAGAGCTTGTCCGTCCACAGTGCCTGGGCCACGCCGTGCGGGAAGTTGAGGCCCGCCATCTGCTCGTGCCCCACCTCCGGATTGACGCCGTACAGCTCCGGGCGGTCCAGCCGCTCGATGAAGGCGAGGGCGTGGCCGACGGTGGGCAGCAGGATGTCACCGCGCGGCTCGTTGGGTTTGGGCTCGATCGCGAAGCGGAGGTCGTAGCCCTGCTCCAGGACGTACTGGCCCAGCAGGTCGAACGCCTCCTTGAGCCGGTCGAGGGCGGCGCGAACGTCCTTGGCGGCGCCGGACTCGGCCCCCTCGCGGCCGCCCCAGGCGACATAGGTCCCGGCGCCCAGTTCGGTCGCCAGGTCGATGTTGCGGATCGTCTTGCGCAGTGCGTAACGCCGCACGTCTCGGTCGTTGGCGGTGAACGCACCGTCCTTGAAGACCGGGTGGGTGAAGAGGTTGGTGGTGGCCATCGGGACGGTCAGCCCGGCGGCCTCCAGCGCCTGTCGGAACCGCTTGACGTGTGCGTCGCGCTCCGCCTCGCTCGCGCCGAAGGGGATCAGGTCGTCGTCGTGGAACGGTGACGCCGTACGCCCCGAGTTCGGCGAGCCGCTGGACCGACTCGACCGGGTCGAGGGCGCGGCGCGTGGCGTCCCCGAACGGGTCCCGACCCCGCCAACCGACCGTCCACAGGCCGAAACTGAACTTGTCGCCGGGAGTGGGGGTGTATCGGTCCGTCATGTGCGGCCGCCTTGTCTCCGTCGGGTCCGGCGGGCGCCGGCCCCTTGAGTTTTCCGACTCGACTCATCGTGCCCGCGAAGGCTCCACCGCAGAAGTCCCCACATCTCCCGGCACGGACTCCATGACTCCGGTACCTGTGTTCTGCGCCTCAGCCCAAAGGGAGCGTCGGGAGATCCATCGATCACCACCACCAGCACCAACGGCCCGACACCACCTCAACAAAGCGGCGCTGCGGCCGACACAAAATATCGATCTTGAAAGCGGCAGGTCCACCTAAGCTGCACCACCATGACGACATCACCGGACGACAGCGTCCGACCGTTCCGAGTCGCGATCCCGGACAGCGATCTGGACGACCTGCGGAACCGCCTCGACCGCACCCGCTGGCCGGACGAACTGCCCGACGTCGGCTGGGACTACGGCGTTCCGCGCGACTACCTGCGGGAACTCGCGCACTACTGGCAGCACGAGTACGACTGGCGAGCGGCCGAGGCCCGCCTCAACCAGTGGCCGCAGTTCACCACCACGATCGACGGCGCGAACATCCACTTCGCCCACATCCGCTCCCCCGAACCAGACGCCACCCCACTGATCATCACGCACGGCTGGCCCGGATCCATCGTCGAGTTCGAGCGGATCGCCGGCCCGCTCACCGACCCCCGGGCGCACGGCGCCGACCCCTCGAACGCCTTCCACCTGGTCCTGCCGAGCATCCCCGGCTTCGGGTTCTCCGGCCCCACCCGCGACAAGGGCTGGGAGTACCAACGTGTCGCGGCCGCCTTCGCCGAGTTGATGCGTCGTCTGGGCTATCACCGTTACGGAGCCCAGGGCGGCGACTGGGGATCGGCCATCTCCCGCGAACTGGGACGCCTTGCCCCCGACCACGTCATCGGCGTCCACCTGAACCTGATCCCCGGCGCCGGAGCGACGACCGAACCGTCGCAGGACGAACTCGCCGCCCTCAGCCCCGCGGAACAAGAGCGCACCCGAGCCTCCTGGGAGCGCATGCAGGCGTGGACCCGCGACCGGCAGGGCTACGCGGACATCCAGTCCACGCGTCCGCAGACCCTCGCCTACGCACTCACCGACTCGCCGATCGGCCAACTCGCCTGGATCGCCGAGAAGTTCAAGGAATGGACCGACTCCGTCGACCGACCGGAGGACGCCGTCGACCGCGACCATCTCCTCACCAACGTGATGCTGTACTGGCTGACCGGGACCGCCGGCTCCTCCGCACGCATCTACTACGAGCGCGCGCACGCCGCCTACCAGGGAAAACCGCCGGAGCCCTCCGCGACCCCCACCGCGTTCGCCTCCTTCCCGCAGGAGAACTTCATCGTCCTGCGCCACATCGCCGAACGCACCAACAACATCGTCCGCTGGACGGAGTTCGACCGGGGAGGCCACTTCGCCGCGATGGAAGAGCCGGACCTGCTCATCGACGACATCCGAGCCTTCTTCCGCAGCCTGCGCGATTCCACCGCCTCCTGAGGGGACGAGCACCGCACGTTCGGCCAAAGCCCTCAGGTGACGGCTGGTGCCTCGGGCCCGCCGACCGAGACCCTCCGGGCGGCCATACATGGCGGACGCCCGGAGGATTCCTCCCGAGGCCGAAGCCCGAGGCACAAAGCCCGACGGCGGATCAATCAGTGTCGGACATGGACGCGGACTCGGACTCGGCGGCCCGTCGGTGTTGCACCCACGCGTCGACGCCGAGTCGGCCACCACCGGCGCAGACCCACCAGGCCAGCAGCCCCAACAGCAGCCATTCCGGCTGGTAGAAGAGGTTGCTCAGCCACGTCCACGGGTTCGGGTACCGGTCCAGGAGCGGGGGCGCAACGGTGGTGATCAGCGCCCCGACCATCGTGACGCCCAGCACCAGCGAGGCCAGGCGGGTGCCGATGCCCACCATGAGCGCGACGCCTCCCACCAGTTCGACCGCGGCCAGCACGGGCGCCACCACGCCCGCCAGCGGAAGGGGAATCGCCGCCTCCCGCAGCGCGCCGGCGAACCTATCGAGATCGGCGAGCTTGCCCACCGCGCCACTCAGGAACATGAACCCGACGCTGACTCGCAGCACCAACTGCGGCAGATGGGCAAACTTGCCCAGGTCCTCTACCGGTTGCAGGCAGAACTTCTTGATCAAGGACATGCAGGTCTCCCGGAACAGGAAAGGGGGATGAGAGGAAGGGGAAGGCCGTCACGCGGCGGGGCAGGCGATCTCGCCCGCCAGTCGTCGCACGGTGGCCACCGTCAACAGCGCCAGGGAAACGACGGCCAACAGCGGTTGCAACGGCTGCCAGATGCTCAGCGCGCCCGAAGTGCCGAGCGCGAGCAACACGAGCTTGTTGCAGACCGGGCAGCCGACCGCGAAGAAGCCCAACAGGCCACCCACCGTGCCCAGCCGGCTGGGACGCCGATCACGTGCACGTGCGCCGGTGCGCACGTACGTGGCCAGCAACAGCCCGGCGAGTACGGCGGTGAGGGCGAGCGACGGATAGCCCCAGAACGGGGTGGGAACGGTCCGGGTGAACAGCGGGTTGGGAATCACGGCCGTAGGCAAACCGACCACGAGCGCGGTCAGTACGGCCCCTCCTGCCGCGATGCCCCACCGGGAAAGGGGCCAGACCGCGACGGCGCGCAGCGCGCGCACGATGAACGTGCGGGAGGAATGAAGCATGCGGAGATGTCTCCTGTCCTGATACTCCTGGATACGACGTGGATTGCTGGAACGGCACGCACGCGCGCAGGCGTGCGCACCGCCCGTCGCATCTACACGCGCAGGACGGAGAGTTCGGCCGGAGTCGGCGGCCCGAGAGGTGTTGGACCGCGCACGGGCGGCCGTGCGTAGGCGGCGTCGGACCATGCCTGCGACTCGGGGGTGAGGCAGGCCGGGAGGACGCTCGGCACGAGATCCTGCTGCGAGGCAGCCGAGACGACGGGGAGGGTTCCGGGGAGATCCCCATGTCCCTTGCCGCAGCTGGGAGCCGCGCCCGCCGCGACATGCACGTGGGAACGTGCGTCACCGTGCACGGCGGCTTGGTCGTCGGCCTGCGCGACGGCGTGGACGGCGGACGACGCGACCTGCGCACCGTGTACCGAGCCAGCGGCGGAGGCCACCGACCGTGCGGCTACGGCGCCCGCTGCCCGTCCGCACAACGCCCCGCTCGCCACGGCCAGCAGCAGCCCGAGAAGCAGCACGACAACATGCCGCCGCTCCCGACTGCCGATCACCACTGGATACGCCTTCCGTTTCCGCAAGCCCTCGCACGTGACACCGAGCCTACCCATAAGCTCACCCCCGGCCGGAAGACCGCCCACCGAGTCGTTGCCGTCAAACGCGCGGCGGTCGAGCACGGCTTCGTCCATCTCGGGAACTGGCGGAGCCTCACCAGGCTCCGTACCGATCCAGCGCGCGACATGCCACCACGAGGCCGTGATCACTCGCGCAAAAGCCACTCCCCCGACCCCCGTCGTCGCGTGTCCGTGATCGGACCGCACCGCCATGCGCGGGTGACGCTGTCAGGTGGTGAGGATGGCGATGCCGTCGCCGAGCAGTTTCAGTCCAAGGACGAAGAACAGGACGCCCATGACGGCGACGTTGTGCCGTGCTGCCCAGTCTTTCCAGTTGCCGAGCGTGCTCTTGGCCCGCTCTCCGGTGAGCAGGAAGACTCCCAGCGGGGCCAGCAGGCCGAGGCTGGCGATCACAATGAAGATCGCGAGCGAGGCGATCTGCTGCCCGACCGGCAGTCCGGCCGAGCCGATCGCGGCGCCGGCGGCGATGGTCAGTGGGGCGTTCTTGGCGTTGAGCGCGGCCAGGGCCAGTCCGAGCGTGAGGACCTTGACCGGCGCGAGCTGGTCGATTGCGCTCATCCACTTCGGCAACCGCGCTTGCGAGGGGTCCTTCGGCCGTCGGTGCCATTGTCGGATGCCGAAGAGGACGAGGAGCACGCCGAGGGTGAGTTTGAGGGCTCCCACCCAGGTGGCCGGCTGGTTGTGTGCGGAAGCACCCGCGGGGGAGGCGATCGCCAGCATCACCGCGCCCAGCGCCGAGAGTCCCAGGATCCAACCGCCCGTGAAGAGAAGTCCGTTGAGACGTCCGCGAGGTGTGGCGAGGATGAGGATGACTGCGATGATCGGAAGCGGGCTGACCGCGACGCCGGCTGCAAGGCCCAGCAGATCACCGAGAACTTTGCCCATGGTTGCCTCCGGGTAGGAGCCGAGGCAGCGATCCAGTTGGGTGGGCGTGACGGAAGTCGGTGCTCCCTCGTCCGGGCGCGACGGGCTGACCTGTGGTCGGCTGCGCCGTTGTTTTCAGCGCCGCGCGGCGGTGATTGCCCGAGAGGGTGACGACGACGTACCCGGCACGTCGTCATTCCATTTTCCTGCGCCTGGCCGGATCTGTCTCCGGGGCCCTCTCCCTGGGCAAGGCCCCGGCATGAGCCTCCGCGCCGTGTTCCTGCCTTCCCGAAGCCGGCGTGGAGGCCATCGACTCTGGTGGATTTAACGCGATGCGATCTGGCGGCTGCCCTGTGTGGCCGCCTCGCTCAGGGGTGAAAGTGCGAGGCAGCGTGGCTGCGGTGAGGATGAAAGCGTGAGGGCGACAGCGCCCCATGTCGTGCGCTTGGAGACCCTCGCACCGACCGTAGTCAGGAGGGTCCACGATGGCTGCGACGACAGGTGCAACCCCATCGGCTCACCCTGAGCGCCCGGGCAGGTCGGACGGGGTCTGCAGCGAGTTCACCGTCTTCACCACGATCAAGCCCGGCGAGGCCGACGCGTTGCGTGAGGACCTCGCCGCGATGGCCGACGCGGCGGATGACGAGAAGGTCCATGCAGCGGTGCGGCAGATCGGCACCCTGCATGACGCACGGCACGTGATCTTCGACGACGACACCCGGTTCATGTTCGCCAGCGTCTTCGACGGTTCCTGGGACACCTATATCGACGACTTCGCCCAGACGGTGGTCGGCGCCCGCTTCGAGAGGGTCTTCTCGCACAGCGAGGGCTTCCCCGGCATCCACGATCCGGGGGTCAAGGACTGGTTCGTCGCCCACCAGGCACCCGCGGGAGTCTTCGTCAGCGCCTACCCCGAACTGACCGTTCAGCAGATCTACAAGGACAAGCGGGTGGACGACGCGTTCCAGGAGGTGTTGGACACCCCGGAATTCCGGGCCGCGTTGAAGAGCCCGGCGAACGCCGAGTTGGTTGCCACGCCGGCCTTCCAGAAGCTGCTGGAGGAAGCCGCGGCCTAGAAACCGGACACAGACCAACCTCGGAGCCGACCCGACGTGGGTGACCGCGCCGGCGACCGCGAAGCCGGCCGCCGGAGGGCCGCCCAGACAGAAGCCGATGTGGAGGCACAAGCGATCATGGACACCGCGGACAGCAGCAGCGCCGCGAGCGTGCGCGTCGAGATCGATGACGTTCAGAGCGGGGCACTGCGCCCACGGCCCGTTCCCTACGAGGGAAGGTTCGTCTTCCTGCGCGTCGACGACCGCCACGCCGGGCGCGCCCTGTTGCGGCGGCTGCTCCCGGTGACCTCGGGAGGTCTGCCCAGCGCGGACCGGAGCCGAGACGCCTGGATGGCCGTGGCGTTCACCTATCAGGGACTGAGGGCCCTGGGGGTGCCCCAGGAGTCGCTGGACAGCTTTCCGCGGGCGTTTCGTGAGGGCATGGCCGCTCGCGCGGAGCTGATCGGCGACGTGGGTGAGAACGCGCCGTCCCACTGGGAGGCGCCTTTCGGGACGGGCGATGTCCACATCGCGTTGAGCGCCCTCGCCTCCGATGCGGCGCATCTGGACCAGGAACTGGAGCAGGCCCGTGTCGCCTACGAGGGCACTGCCGGTGTCCGTGTGATCTGGCAACAGGAGGTCCGCCAGCTCCCGACCGGGCGCACCACCTTCGGCTTTCGTGACGGCATCAGCCATCCGAACATCGAGGGCGTCGGCCTGCCCGGCTCCAACCCGCGGGAAGAGCCCGTCAAGGCAGGCGAGTTCATCCTCGGCTACCCCGACGAGACCGGAAATCTGCCGCCCATGCCCAGCCCCGCCGTGCTGGGACGTAACGGGACCTTCGTGGCCGTCCGCAAGATCCACACCAACGTGGCGGCCTGGCGTCGGTACCTGCGTGCGAACAGCACCAGCGCCGAGGAGGAGGCGCTGTTGGCGGCGAAGATGGTCGGGCGCTGGCCCAGCGGGGCGCCGCTGGCACTGGCGCCGGAGCACGATGATCCGGAGCTGGCGGCCGATCCGCAGCGCGTCAACAACTTCCTGTACCGGGAGAACGACGACGGCGGCTTCCGGTGCCCCGCCGGTGCGCACATCCGACGCACCAATCCCCGCGACTCCACCATCATCGGCAACACACGGATGCACCGCCTCATCCGCCGTGGCACCACCTACGGGCCGCCCCTGCCGGAGGGCGTGCTGGAGGACGACAGCGCCGACCGCGGGCTGGTCGGGGTGTTCATCGGGGCCCATCTGGAAAGGCAGTTCGAGTTCATCAAGGCCGAGTGGATCAATGACGGAAACTTCATCGGCTATCCCGGCGAGCAGGACCCCGTGGCCGGACACCACGGCGGAACCGGCAGCGTCACTATCCCGGAGAAGCCGGTCCGCCGGCGCCTGCGGAACCTGCCCAGCTTCGTGATCACCCGCGGCGGCGAGTACTGCTTCCTGCCGGGACTGCGTGCTCTGCGTTGGCTCGCCGAACTGGAGGACTGACGGCGAGCCTCCGCCCGAGGATCCGATCGCGCCCTCCGAGGAGAGGCCGAAGCCATGGCAACACAATTCGTCCGCTACACGCCTGACGTCGAAGACGACGACCCGGACTTCGACTGGTACCTGCAGAAGGTGATCGACAGGACCGAGAGCTTCATCGCCGAGTCGGTCACGGCCGGCGGCACCGGACAGGCCCTTCGCGACGCCCATGCCAAGGGCTACGGGCTGGTCCGAGGAGAAGTGGAAATCCTGGACGGACTTGCCCCCGAGTACGCCCAGGGCATCTACGCGACGCCCGGAACCCACGACGCGCTCATCCGCTTCTCCAACGGATCGCCGCACGCCGGAGCCGACGCACGGCTGGGCAGCGCCACCGGACTGGCGCTGAAGATGTTCGACGTTCCCGGCCCGACCCTGCTGGAAGACGAACCGGACACAGGCACGTTCGACTACGCCAACATCAACGGACCGATCTTCTTCTGCAACACCATCGAGCACTACCTGTTCATCCAGGAGCTGTTCCTGAACGCGCCGGCCTACTTCTCCCAGGGCCGACGCGGAGCACATCGCTTCTTCACCGAGTTCGTGACCGGAAAGGGAACGCTGGAACAGGACGACTGGGCGTGGGACGAGTTCCTGGCCTTCTTGCGCCTGTCGAAGACCCCTCTGACGAACGTCCTGCTGTCCAGCTACTGGACCATGGGCGCGGTCCGGCACGGGGACTACATCGCCAAGGTGCGCATCACCCCCGACCCGTCCTCCGCTGCCGCGGTGGTCCGGCGCGACATCGACCCGACCTCCGCGCGGGAGGTCTTCCGACCGGCCTTGGCAGCCGAGCTGCAGGAGCGGCCCTACACCTTCGACGTCCAGGTCCAACTCTGCACCGACCTGGGGCAGATGCCGGTGCAGGACACCACCGTGGAGTGGCCCGAACGGCTCTCGCCGTCCGTCACCGTGGCGAAACTGAGGCTGCCGCGGCAGGACATCTCCGGCCCCGGGAACCTGGCGAAGATGGACGCGCTGTCCTTCACGCCCTGGCGGGTCACCGCCGAGCACGCGCCTCTGGGCAACATCATGCGGGCCCGCAAGGAGGTCTACCGGCACTCCTCCATCGCCCGCCATCAGCTCAACCGGCAACCGCGCACAGAGCCCCGCAGCATCGACGAGGTGCTTGACCCACCCCGATGAACGTCAGCAGTGGGTATCCGCCGCACGTGAAGACGCTGGTCAGATGGCTCGACCGCCAGGTGGCCGCCGGGCCCGTCAAAGAGCAGGACCGCTCAGCGCGTCAGGTAGCAGGCACCGCCTCCGGCGTGTGGAACCTTGCGCGGAGCGCCACGGTGTAGCGCCGCAGCAGCAGGACGGCGGTGGTGGCGAGGCCGGTGAGCAGGCCGAGCCAGATGCCGAGGGTGTGGAGGCCGGCGGCGTAGCCGAGGAGCCAGGCGGCGGGGAGGCCGATGAGCCAGTAGCCGATGAGGGTGATGCGGAATCCGCTCTTGGTGTCGTCGAGGCCGCGGAGGAGTCCGACGCCGATGTTCTGGGCGCAGTCGAAGAACTGCAGGACCATGATCACCAGGAGCAGGTGGGTGGCGATCGACACGGCCTGTGCGTCACGGGCGTTGCTGGTGTCGAAGAACGGGCTGAGCACGAGGCGGGGCAGCGTGGCGTAGACGATGCCGACGATGAGCATGACGGCGCCGGCGCAGGCGAGTGCGGTGTTCTTGATGCGCAGGGCGGTTTGTGGCCGTTCGAGGGCGAGTTCGCGGCTGACGTTGATGGACGCGGCGTGGGAGAGGCCGACGGCGACCTGGAAGACGATGGCGACGAGTTGGTTGATGGCGGTGTGGGCGGCGAGCGCGGCGCTGCCGAACGTGCCGGCCATCAGGGCGGTGACGGAGAAGAAGCCGGCCTCGGAGCCGTAGGTCGCGGCGATGGGGACGCCGAGTTGGAGCAGTCGGCGGACGGTGGCGCGGTCGGCCTTGGTGATGTTGAGGGTCAGGAGGGGGCCGAGGACGGTGTCCTTCTTCGCCGCGAGGTAGAGGGCGAGGAAGGAGAGCAGGTAGACGAGGGAGGTGGCCACGCCGATGCCGGGCAGTCCCAGTTTCGGTAGGCCCCAAGTGCCGTGGATCAGCGCCCAGTTGATGCCGGCGTTGACGGCGACCGAGGCGATGGTGATCTGGAGGAGCGCCTGCGGGCGTCGCATGCCGACGGTGAACTGGCGGATCGCCTGGAACCACAGGCAGGGCAGCAGGCCGGGGGCGAGGGCCAGCAGCATGGCCTGGGCGCGGCTGACGACGTCGGCTTCCTGGCCCAGGAAGGTCAGGGCCTGCCCGATCAGCAGCATGAGCGCGGCTCCGGCGACGCCGGCGAGGGTGGCGACGGCCAGGCTCGCGCGGACGATCCTGCGCACCTCGTGCTGGCCGTCCTGCTCGGCGCGGGCCGACGCGTTGGTGTCCTGGGCCGTTTCGGCGCGGGCGGAGGCGCCGGCGATCTGGTTGCCGACGGAGGTGACCAGGCCGACGCCCATGGTGCGCAGTTGGTTGAAGATGACGATGGCCAGTCCTCCTGCCGCGAGGTCGGCGGGGCCGAGTGCGCCCATCATCACGGTGTCGGTGGTGGTCAGCGCCACTTGTGCCAGTTGCGTGAGGATCAGGGGCACGGCGAGGGTGGCCAGGGCGCGACTGTCGCGGAGGAGGGTGGTCAGCGGCATGGTGGGTATCAAATCCTGCGGAGTTTGGTGAGTTGCTCGTCGATCTCGCGTTCCATGGCGTGGTCGATGAGGTTACGGGCGTTCATCCAGGCGTCGTTGAAGACGGTGTCCAGGTATTTCTCGCCGCCGTCGTTGATCAGGGCGACCATGGTGCTGCCGGGCGGGAGGGCGGGCAGGCGGGTGAGGGCCTCGTGGACGACTCCGCCTGCCGAGCCGCCGATGAGCAGGCCGGTGCGGGCCACGGCGCGGGCGGTGGCGAAGGCTTCGACGTCACCGACCTTGACGCCCTCGTCGATGAGGGAGAAGTCCACCAGGGCACCGACCTCGGCGCCTTCGGGGGTGCCGGTGCCGGACTGGTAGTAGTCGTGGGCGGGGCCGCCGAAGGCGATGGAGCCCTTGGGTTCCACGCCGATGGTGGTGAAGTCCGGTATGAGGGTGCGTAGTTCACGGGTGGTGCCGCAGAGCGCGCCGCCGGTGCCGACCGCCCCGACGAGGACGTCGAGCCGGCAGCCGAGCGCCTGGTGGAGTTCGTGGGCGACGGGGAAGTAACCGACGCCGTTGGCGGGGTTGTTGTGCTGTTCGGTGAAGACGGTGTTGTCCTGGCCGTGGGCCATCTTCTCGGCGAGTTCCTCGCGGGCGGCGGTGGCCAGTTCCTCGGTGCCGTCGTCGACGACGTAGACGAGTTCGGTGCCCAGGGCCTGCATGCCGCGGAGTTTGTCGGCGGCGGCGTGGTTGTCGACGACGGCGGTGAAGGCGTAGCCGCGCTCGGCCGCGATGACGGCCAGGCCCAGGCCGGTGTTGCCGGAGGTCGATTCGATGATGCGGCCGCCGGGGCGCAGTTCGCCGGCCTCCTCGGCGGCGTCGACCATGGCGCGGGCCATCCGGATCTTGGCGGTGCCGGTGGGGTTGTACATCTCCAGCTTGAGCAGCAGGCGGCTGCCGGTCTCGGTGCGGCACAGCTCCAGCAGCGGGGTGTATCCGATGAGTTCGGAGATGCGGGAGACCACGGCGGGGCGCGCGAGTGCCTCGTTCACGGGATGGCTCCTGGGCGGTTCGGGGGTCAGCATGGGGGGCGGCGGTCGAGTCGCCAGCGCGGACGTTCGCCCAGGCGGTCCATGACGACCTTGGGCGGCAGTGGCAGGTCGTGGAAGGGGGACTCGTTGGAGTCCATCTGGTAGCCGGCCGTGTTGGGGTAGACCAGCAGGTCGCCGACGCGGGGGCGGGCGGGGAAGGGCACCTTGCGCCAGGTGACCAGGTCCGACTCCAGGCAGGACGCGCCGCCCACACAGGCGGGGTGCACCTCGGCGTCCGGTGTGCCGTGGACGCGGCCGGCGGGCGTGACCAGTTGGGGGTCGGGGAGGTATTCGCTGTTGAACCACTGCTCGGACAGGCTCAGGCTGGTCCCGTCGACCGTGACGATGCGGTAGCCGGCGCGTTCCTTGACGCCTTGGACGCGGAAGACGGTCGAGCCCGCTCCCGCCAGGAGGGCCCGGCCGGGCTCCAGCATCAGCATCGTGCCGGTGTCCCTGAGACGCTCCGCAAGGGTGTGCCGTCCGCCTTCGGGGGTGCTGGCCAGGATGGTGCGCAGGGCGTCGGCTCCGGCGACGGGAGAGTGGTAGGGGTAGAAGTCCCTTGCCCGGAACGCCTTTTGGGCGTGGAAGTGCGCGGGCTGCTGCTCGGTGAGGAAGGTGTGCCAGTGGTCGGCCGCGCTGTAGTCGACGGCGAATCCGCCGCCGATGCTGATCCGGTCGGCCTGCAGACCCAGCAGCCTGGCCTGGAGGCACAGGTCGATGAGTTCGTCGGCGAGGTCGGCGCGGGGCTGGGTGGCGTAGCCGGACAGGTGGAAGCTGAAGCCCTCCATCCGCACCGCGTCCCCGGCACGTAGGCACCGGTCCAGTGCGGTTTCCAGTTCGGCGTCGTTCATGCCGAAGCGGCTGTGGGGCTGTACGGAGGGCAGTCGGCGCAGCAGCAGGCGGGCCGGGCGGACCGTGCCGGTCAGGGCGAGGGTGAGGAGCAGATCGAGTTCGTCGAGCGCGTCGACGGCGACCAGGCACCCCTGGAGGAGGGCCAGGCGCAGCAGTTCGTCGCTCTTGGCCGGGCCGGTGACGACGATGTTCTCGCCGCGTACCCCGTGTCCGAGGGCCTCGCGTAGTTCGCCCGCGCTGGCCACGTCGACGCCTGCCTGGTGGGTGGCGCAGCGTTCGGTCCACACCGCGGCCTTGTTGGCCTTCTTCGCGTAGTACACCCGCCCCTCCACGCCGGCGTCGGTGAGTGTGGTGCGGAAGGCGGCGAGGTTGGCGTCGAAGCGGTGCGGCAGCAGGAAGTGGAAGGGGCCGTCGAAGGCGTGGGACAGCTCGTGCAGCAGGCCGCTGTCCAGGATCCGGTCGGTGTCCGGGTCCGGGTGGGCGGGGAGGGTCGGCGTGGTCGTGGTCGTGGTCGCGGTGTCGGTCACTGCCACAGCGGCACCTGCACTCCCAGCCCCTGGTCGAGGGCGAGTTGGGCGAAGCGGTGGCCGAGGGCGATGTCGGTGACGACGAGTCCGCTGTTGTAGGCGAAGATGCGTTCGTCCGCCGAGCGGCGACCGGCGACGGCGCCGGCGAGGACGGGCGGGAACTCGGCGTCGACGGCGCGGAGTTCACCGTTGTCGTCGGCCATGTCCGTGCCGGTGACCTTCATTTGGGCCTCGCTGGTGGCCACGACGCGGTCGGCGCGGTGGAGGGTCGAGGGCGCCAGTCCGTGGCCCACGAGGATCGACAACGCGCCCGCCGTGAGCCAGTCGGCCTCGACGGCGGCCGGGGTGTGGCTGCCCGCGGTGGCGAGGACGATGTCGGCGTCGCACGCGGCGGCCCGCAGGTCCGTGACGATCTCCACGTCCCGTTCGGGGAAGTGGCTGCGCAGTTCCTGTCGTACGGCGGCGATGCCGTCGGGGTGGGTGCCGAACAGCATGAGCCGGTCCAGGTCGGGCAGGGTCGTCAGCAGGAACGGCAGAGCGAGCCGCCCTTGGGTTCCGGTGCCGATGACCAGGGCGCTACGGGCGTCGGGGCGGGCGCACGCGCGGGCGAGGAGGGCGGAGACGGCCGGGGTGCGCAGGGCGCCGATGCGGCCGCAGTCCATCATGGCGAGGGGCAGTCCGGTGACGTCGTCGTAGAGGGTGAGCGCGGTGTAGTAGTGCTGGTCCTCGCGGCCCTTGTCGAGTCCGTGCTTGTACGAGGTCTTGATCGCCACGACGTCGCGGGATCCGTCCCGGCCGAGCATGGCGTAGGAGACCGAGTGCCCGTCGGCGGGCTTGACGGTCAGTTTGCGGGGGTTGTCGGACCCGCCTGCGTGGAGGGTGCGGTAGGCGCCTTCGACGGTGGCGACGACGTCGGCCAGGGAGATGTCGATCCCGGCGAGGTCGCTGGTGGACAGTACCCGCAGGGTCGTGTCGTCGGTGGCTGTGGGACGGGGTTCGTTGGCCACGGTGGTGTCGGTCACCTCTCTGCTCGGTGCGGGTGGTCAGGCTGCGTGAGCTTCGATGGCTGCCTGACCGTATCCGTGCTCGTCGGCTTCGGCCAGGGGGCGTGTGCGGCGTCCCGGCACGCGGACGGAGGCCCGCTTGAGCCACCGGTCGGTGCCGTCGTAGCGGGCCCGGAAGGGGACGCGGCCGTGGACGACGAGGTCGTTGTCGACGACCAGGACCTCGCCGGGGCGCAGGCTCACCGCGACCGAGACGCGGGCGAGTTCGGCCTCCAGCCGCTGGTAGGCGGCCCGGTGTGCGGGGGTGGCGTCGTCGAGCGGGGTGTAGGCGGGGTCGAAGCGGAGGGTCAGCCCGTCCCTGGCGTGGAAGAGGGTCGGGACGGGGGCCGGTTCGCCTCCCACGAAGCCCTGCGCCTGGGTGTAGGCGTCGTCCGGCAGGATAGACAGCTTGGGTCGGGTGAGCAACGCCGTTTCGGCCTCGGAGAGTTGGACGTGGCGGATGCTGGCGGCGGTGGTGGCGATGTGGTCGTGGTTGCGCAGGCAGCCGAGCATCAGCAGGTGGGCGCGTCCGGGGTGGAAGGCGTCCTCGGTGTGCGGGCTGAGCAGCACGCTGCTGGACGCGCCGGTCTGTTCGGTCTCGTGGCCGGGGGCGGGGACGATGTTGTGGACGAAGCGGCCGTCCTGCTGGCCTTCCCAGGCGAGGGGGTTGCCCATGAGCGTGGCGAGCAGCAGCATCGCGATGTCGTGGGCGGCGCCGCTGTCGCCGGCGGTGGCCCAACTGGCGGGCGTGGGGCCTATTGCGGTGTCGTCGACCGGCAGTCCGCGCAGGACGAACAGGCCGTCGTCGGTGTCGACGGGGCGCAGTGCGTGGCGGATCGGTTCGCTCAGGCTGTCGGCGAATTCGGCGACGTGGGCGAGGAGTTCGGGCGAGGTGGCGGAGGTGCCGAACTCGGTGAGGATCTTCTCGGCGGCCTGACGCAGTTCCCCGACGCTGGTGGCGTCGAGCTGGCGGACGGGGGCGGCTCCCGTGCTCATGGCGGTGTCATCCGTTTCCGTTGGCGGCGGGTGAGGTCCGGGGCGGAGGCCGCGCGTCGGCGGCGCGGCACGTCGAACGGATCGGCGAAGGGGCGGTCTGGGGGTGTGCCCCGCGCCGGTGCCCTGCAGACGGTGACGAAAGTACCGTCGACCCTTAGGTAAGGCAAACCTAACTTCATTTTCCGGCTCAGTGCCCGAGTTTGCGGAACTCCGCACTACAAAGGGCTGGTTGACAACAAACGGATCGCGGCAATCCGCGTCACGCGTCTTGCGGGAACGGTTGTCATTAGGGTAGGCAAACCTAAGCAACTGACACCTGAGCAGAGCGAGGCAACGTGAACTTCAACAGGCGACAGGTGCTCTGGGCCGGCGGCGGCATAGGCGCGGCCGCGCTGCTGGCCGCCTGCAACGGCGGCAACAACACGGCCTCCTCCGACTCCGGCGGCACACCGAGAAAGGGCGGCACCCTGCGCATCGGCGCACTCGGCCGCGCCTCGGCCATCACCCGCGACCCACACGGCAACCAGGGCAACGAGAGCGACTACCTCATCATCGCCCTCGTCTACGACACCCTCACCGCACCCGGCCTCAAGAAGAACACCGTCGGCCGACTCGCCACCTCCTGGAAACCGTCCAAGGACCTCAGAACCTGGCGCTTCACCCTCGCCAAGGGCGCCACCTTCCACGACGGCACCCCGGTCACCGCCGACGACGTGGTGTGGTCACTGCGCCGCCTGCGCAACACCCCCGCCGGCCCGGCCAGGCTCCCCGGCATCAAGGCCGAGCACATCACCGCCGAAGGCAGGGACACCGTCGCCCTCGTCTCCGACTACGCCAACGCCGAACTCCCCATGCTCACCCGGCTGACCACATTCATCCTCAAGAAGAACACCCCCGACAAGGACATCGCCAAGGCACCGGGCACCGGCCCCTTCACCCTCGACTGGTACCGCGGCGGCAACGCCCGCCTGCTACGCAACGACCACTGGCACGGCGGACAGGTCTACCTCGACGCCGTCGAGGTGACCATGTTCGAAAGCCCCCAGGCAATGGCGAACGCCATGCTCTCCGGCCAGATCGACGTGGCCTCCAACGCCGGCGCCGTCGCCGCCCGAACCGCCGCCACCCGCAAGGACATTCACGTCATCCGGCGCCCCAACGACATGGCGATGCCGATCGTGATGCGCACCTCCAGCGGCCCGTTCGCCGACCCCAGGGTCCGCGCGGCGATGAAACTCGTCGTGGACCGCGAAGCCATGGTCAAGCAGGTCCTGTCCGGATACGGAGCCGTCGCCAACGACATCCTGGGCACCGCCGACCCCGACTACGCCAAGAGCATTCCACAACGCCCCCGCGACCTGACCAAGGCCAAACAGCTCCTGACCGAGGCCAAGTTCGACCTCTCCAGGACCTACGAGCTGGTCACCACCGAAGACATCGCCGGCCTCGCCGAGTCCGCGACCCTGTTCGCCTCCCAGGCACGTGAGGCCGGCATCAGAATCAACGTCACCAAGCAGGAGTCCGGCACCTTCTACGCCAAGACCTGGCTCAAGGGCGACCTCTACACCAACTACTGGGGCACCAACGACTCCGTGGTCTTCTTCGCCTCCAAGACCATGACCACCGGAGCCGGACAGAACGAAGCCGACTGGTCCGACAAGGACTTCGACGCCGCCTACCACGAGGTCATCGCCACCGCCGCCCCCAAGGCCCGCGCCACCGCACTGCGCAACCTCCAACAGATCGAACACGACGACTCCGGCTACCTGTTGTGGGGCATGGCCGACGGCATCGACCTGGCCGCACCCAAGGTCCACAACCTGCCCAAGCTCCCCGGCTACGGACGCGTCCAGCTCGAAAAGGTCTGGCTCGCACAGTGACCGACACCGCCACACCCACCCCCTCCACGACACACCCCGTGGCGCACTCCGCCGCCCGCCGCACAGCCACCCTGGCCCTACGCGTCGGCGCCGCACTGGGCAAACGCCTCGCGATGCTGGTGATCCTGCTCGCGGTGGTGTTCGCGGCGGTCGACCTGCTCCCCGGCGACGCGGCCTCGGCCACCTCCGACCGCGGCGAGTCCGCGGCGAGCATCGCCGCCCGACGCCACCAACTGGGCCTGGACCAACCGGTATGGGAACGCTTCTGGCACTGGATCGGCGCCCTGCCCACCGGCGACCTCGGCACCTCCGCCCGCGGCGAACGCATCAACGACCTGCTGGCCGCCCCCCTGCCCAACACCATCACGCTGGCCACCACCGCCTTCGCCCTCACCGTCGTCGCGGCACTGGCCCTCGGCACCTGGTCCGCCGCCCGCCCCAAGGGCCTCGTCGACCGAGTGGTCGACCTGACCTCCACGGCGGCCTTCGCACTACCCGAATTCGTCGTCTCCATCGGCCTGTTGCTCCTGCTGTCCCTGTGGACCGACTGGCTGCCCGCCGCCACCGTCACCGGCCCCGACGGCGCCCCCGCCACCTGGACCATGCTGATCATGCCGGTGCTCGCCCTCACCGTCCCGCAGACCGGATGGAACACCCGCATCGTCCGCGCCGCCCTCGCCGACCAGGCCGCCACCCCCCACGTCGAAGCCGCCCACCTCGACGGCCTGTCCGCCCGACGCGTACTGCTGCGCCACGCCCTGCCCGGTGCCTGGCCGGCCATCGCCACCGGCATCGCCACCTCCACCGGCATGCTGCTCAGCGGAACGGTGGTGGTGGAAACCCTCTTCAACTACCCAGGCATCGGCACCGTGTTGGCCGGTGCCGTCGCCGACCGCGACACCCCCGTCATCGCCGCCGTCGTCGCCTGCACAGCCGCCCTGATCACCGTCGTCCTCCTCCTGGCCGACCTCGTCCGCGCCCGCACCCTGGGAGACCGCCCATGACCCACATCGCGGTCCTCAACCAACGGGCGGCGCGCCGCCGTCCCTGGCCACGACTGCTCCTCCCCCTCGCCCCCGGCGTCCTGCTCGTCCTCCTGGCCGCCCTCGGGCCGCTGCTGGCTCCGCACCCCCTCGACAAGCCCGTCACCGCCCCCTACAGCGAACCCGGCACCGACGCCGCGCTCGGCGGCGACCAACTCGGGCGCGACGTCCTGAGCCGACTCCTGCACGGCGGCACCGCCCTCATCGGCAGCGCCCTGACCGTAGCGGCCACCGTCACCCTCCTGGCCACCCTCCTCGGCTGCCTCGCCGTCCTCAACCCCCGCCTCGGCCGCCTCATCGAACGCACCGCGGACACCGCCATCCTCCTGCCGCCCCTGCTGGGCATCATGCTCCTCGCCCTTGCCTGGCCCGGCGGCGGCCGGCTCACCATCACCGTCGCCGCCATCGCCCTCGGCACCCCCTACGCCGTGCGCATCATGGCCAGCGCCGCCGCCCCCCTGGCCACCGCCGGCTTCGTCGAAACCGCGATCGCCAACGGCGAGAGCACCGCATACCTGGCCCTGCGGGAGATCCTGCCCAACCTCCGCGCCACGATCCTGGCCCTGTTCGGACTCCGCTTCGTCGACGCCGTCTACGTCATCTCCATGGCCGGCTTCCTCCAACTCGGACCCCAACCACCCGAAGCCGACTGGGCACTGATGGTCCGTGAGAACGCACCCGGCATCATGCTCAACCCGTGGGCCGTCGTCGCCCCCGGCCTCGCCATCGGCCTGCTCGCGATCAGCGTCAACCTCGCCGCCAACACCCTGGCACCGGCCACCGCCCGCAAGGCCGCCCTGCGATGAGCACCAGCCGCCGCACACCCGCACCCACATCCCAGGACACGCACGTGGACGCCGCACCCACAACACCCCCCGTCTCGGTCACCGACCTCGAAATCCGCCTGACCGACGGCACCACCCTGCTGCACCCCCTCAGCCTGAGCCCACAGACAGGCACCATCGCGGCCCTCACCGGCCCCTCCGGCTCCGGCAAGACAACCCTCCTCCGCGCCCTCATCGCAGACCTCCCGCACGGCGCCCACGTCACCTCAGGCACCGCCCGGATCCTCGGACAGGACGTCTTCGCCCTCTCCCCCACCGCCCTGCGCACCCTGCGCCGCCACCGCGTCGCCTACGTCGGACAGGACCCCGGTTCCGCCCTCAACCCCCGCATGACCGGCCGGCAGTTGATCGCCGAAGTCGCCACCGATCGCGCACCCACCGCGGTCGCGGAGCTGATGCACGAATGCCGGCTCCCCGACGACCTCGCCCACCACCGCCCCGGCGCACTGTCCGGCGGACAACAACGCCGACTCGCCCTGGCCCGCGCCCTCGCCCGACAACCCGACATCCTGCTGCTCGACGAGCCCACCGCCGGACTCGACCACACCCTGCGCGCCGACATCACCGACCTGCTACGCCACCTCGCCACCGCCCGCGGCATCACCATCGTCCTCACCTGCCACGACCCCCACGTGGTCCGCGCCTGCGCCAACACCGTCACCACCCTCAGCACCACCTCGACTCCCCCACTCCCCACCACCCCCCGCAAGCCCACCGCCACCTCCTCACCGCCCACCGCCACCACCGACGGACTGCGCGCCACACACCTACGCGTTGCCTTCACCCACCGCGGCCACACCCACCAGGCCCTGGACTCCGTCCACTTCCACGCCCCCCTCGGCTCCGCCACCGGCATCACCGGCCCCTCCGGCTCCGGCAAGAGCACCCTCCTGCGCACCCTCGCCGGCCTCCAGAAACCCGACTCCGGCACCCTCACCTGGCGTGGAGACCAACTCCCCGTCCACGTCCGCAAGCGCAGCCGCGAGCAGCAAAAACGCATCCAACTCGTCCCACAGAACCCGCTCGGCACTCTCAACCCCACCCGCACCATCGGCGCTTCCCTCGCCCGCCCCATGCAACTGCACCACACCGCAACCAAACCCCACCTGCCCGCCCGAGTCCGCGAACTCCTCAACGACGTCGGCCTCCCCACCGAGTTCGAGGACCGCTACCCCCACGAACTCTCCGGCGGACAACGCCAACGCGCCTCCATAGCCCGCGCCCTGGCCGCCGAACCCGACCTCCTCCTCTGCGACGAGGTCACCTCAGCGCTCGACCCGCCCACCGCCACCGCGATCCTGGAGCTCCTCACCCACCTCCGAGCAGAGCGCCGCCTCACCCTCATCCTCGTCAGCCACGACCTCGACCTCGTCAACACCCACACCGACAACGTGCACGTGCTGGCCCGAGGACGCCTGTCCGACTCCGCACCCCTCCAACAGATCGGCGCGCGACCCGGCTGATCAACATGGACCGACGCCAAAACACTGACCGCCGGCCAGACTTCCCGGAGAAGAAGCCCGGCCAGCGGCCAGTTGTGACGCTGTGGGTTGAGCGGAAACCCTTGGCTTGGCCCTGAGAAGGCCAACGAGGCCCGGCCCGGAGGCCGGGCCTCGGTGTTACATTCCGTCGCCCCCTTCGCCCCCGTCTTCCTTACCGTCTCTGCCTTCTCTGCCTTCCGAACCTCTGCCCTTGTCCTCGCCGCCCCGCTTCTCTCCCATGGAGCCGACGGTGTTGCTGCAGCCCATGGTCGAGCCGACCCTGCTGCTCTGCGCACCCGGTGCGCCCTCGCCGTTGAGAGCGTTGCCCAGCAGGCCGTTGAGAATCCCGACCTCGCCGAGGACGTCGAGGTTCAGGTCGTGCGACCGGCACGAGGCGCTCTGCCTGATGTCCAGGTCGGTGCCGCCCCTTCCACCGTCGGCGTAGGCAGTGCCCGCACCGAGGAAGCCGAAGCTGCTGACGACGACGGCCATGACGGCCGCCTTCTGAAGCTTGTGCATTTCTTCTCCAGTGGTTGAACGAGGCAATTCGTGTTATAGCGCCGTATCACAGTCATAACAGGGTCAATGCGGAATATGCCGCAGCTGCCGAGCGGCGCGCCGTTCGCTTAACCGTCGCGGACGAGCGGCCACGCGTGCCTGGCGTCGGACGGCAGCCATCTACGGCCGCAGGCCGGCCAATTGAGGGGACCTTGTAAGGAAGGTGGAACGCCAGATGGCGGAGCCCAACCCTCGCCGCCTTCGTCCGCGCCAACAACGGCAACTACGCGGCCGGCATGGCGGGCGCGGCAACCGCGATCGCGGGCATGGGCAACGCGGGCGGCAGAGGGGGAGATGGCCGGCACCGGCCGCGAACTCCGAAAGCGCCCGCGGCACCCTCACCGATCGCCAAGACCGTGCCCTGCCCTGGAGCACGGGAAGTACGCCCTGCCCCTGGACTTACTCACTGCGCTCGGCACAACAGTCGCCGAACTCCTACGCGCCCTTCCCTGACCGCACTCGTGGAGTCGACACTGGTGAAGTCGACACTCACCCACGGAGCCGACATGCGCGATTTTCTCCGCAACAACCCGGTGATGGTTCGCTCCATCGTCGTTGCCCTGTTATCCCTCCTCGCGACCGCCGTTCCCGCCTTGGCCGACATAGCCGTCAACGAAACCGTGGTCGGCGTCGGGGTCGCCCTCGCATCCGTATGGCTCGGCCTCGGCGCTCACCAACGCGTGACGCCGACACACAAGATCCCGGACCCCGACGACAACACGCAGGACTGACTGTTTCCGGCCATCGACGCACAAGCCCCTCACCGGCCCCGCTCGGTAGGGGCTACCACCTTGCCTTGGACCTGCCTCCGGAAGGGCACCGTGCAGCCGGGTTCCGCCGCCAACTCCCCCACTGCGCAGGCTCGTTGGTCGCTCGGGCCGCATGTCGTCACACGGTCGTCGCCGGCGGGCGTGGCGGCTTCGTGTGGGCCGGTTCGCCGGGGTCAGGCTTGCGCGGTGGGGCGGACGACGATCTCGCTGACATCGACGCCGTCGGGCTGTTCGATGGCGTAGCCGATGGCGGAGGCAATCGCCGAGGGCGGCATGGCGATCTCGTCCCGCTGCCGGGTCATCGCGGCCGCGACCTCAGGACTGGCACCCTTGCCGACGCCTTCGGTATGGGTGAAGCCGGGTGAGACGAGGGTGACGCGCAGGTCGGGTCCCGCTTCCTGGCGCAGGCCCTCGGTAAGCACCTTCACCGCCGTTTTGGTGGCCGCGTACACCGCCTGGGGGGATTTGACGACGTAGGCCGCGGTGGAGGCGACATTGACGAACTGTCCGGAGTGCTGCTGCCGGAAGATGGGCAGCGCCGCCCCGATACCGTTCAGCAGGCCCGTGATGTGGGTGGCGACCATGGCGTCCCAGTCGTCCTGGCGCAACTCGTCGAACGGCGAGACCGCCATGGTGCCCGCGTTGGAGACCAGGACATCGAGCCGGCCGAAGCGCTCGACACCCGCGTCGGTCAGGCGCTTGAGGTCCTCGCGGCGCGTGACATCGACGACGACCCCGACGGCCGAACCGCCCTGCGCCGTGATCCGATCCACCACCGCGCTCAACCGATCCTCCCGCCGGGCCCCAAGCACCAGGCGAGCCCCGCGCGCGGCGAGATAGGTCGCCGTCGCCTCTCCGATGCCGCTGCTGGCGCCCGTGATCGCGACCACCTTGCCCGTGATGCCTGTCATGTTCAGTCCTTAGCGAGGTGTATGGAGGCCGATGCGGTGACCTACAGTGGAACTGGGGGTGCCCCCAGTTAACGTCAGATTAAACGGGGGCGCCTCCGGTTAGCAAGACCGGAGCGACCGAGAAGGGACGATCAGCACAATGACCGAGGGAGCGCAACGGCCGTTGCGAGCCGACGCGCGGCGTAACCGGGAGAAGATCCTCGCGGTGGCAGCGCGCGTCTTCGCGACGGAGGGGCTCGGCGCCCACCTGGAACGCATCGCCAAGGAGGCGGGGGTGGGCAGCGCCACGCTGTACCGCAACTTCCCCACCCGCGAATCACTGGTCGAGGCCGTCTACCGCAACGAGGTGGCCCAACTGTGCGACGCAGCCCCCACGCTGCTGGCAGCGAAGCCGCCCCTGGACGCCCTGCGCGCCTGGGCCCGCCTCTTCTTGGACTACGTGACCACCAAGTACGGCATGATCGACGCCCTGCGCGCCATCGCCGCGACAGGGAGCAACCCGTACGGTCACAGCCGGGAGATGATCCGGGCCGCCCTGAGCACCCTCATGGAAGCCTGCGTGGCCGCCGGTACGATCCGCACCGACATCAGCCCCACCGACATCGGCGTCGCCCTCGAAGGCATCGCCTACACCTCAGCGAGCCCCGAACACCGCAAGCAGGCAGAGCGCCTGCTCGACCTCACCCTGGACGGCCTGACGACCCGTCCGTGATCGATCCGCAGGACATGACCGGCCGACGGGACACACCACCGCGTCCCAGTGCGACAGCGCCTCGTGCGGTTCACCCGGGCTGTGGCGCCATCGGGAGCAAAACCTCTCCCCGTGCCGGCGCAGGGTCAGTTGAGCGGCAGGCCCAGAGAACGCAGCGTGCCTGGTGAAACGTCAGCGCCTTCGAGCGCGTCGGCAAGCCGCAACGCGCGGTCCGCGATGACGAGGTCGCGGGGAGCCTCGGGAACCGCACCGCCCGCACGCGCCAGGTATGCGGCGATCGCACGCCAGGAGTAGAACTCCGTGCCGTCCGTTCCCGACACCGGATCAGGAAACCCGCCGGATCCACGCTGGCTCTTGGCGAGTTCAACGAGCTCATCATGGCCGCGCCCGCAGCGTTGTGCGGCCTCCTCAAGGGTGATGGTGTCGCCGTACCGCACGCCAACGGCGCGGAGCCCTGGGATGAGCCGGATGTCGCGCGCCACCTGCGCGACGGCGTCCAGCAGCGTCGGCGATTCGATGTCGCACGACAGCTCCCTCAGCGCCTCCGGGTCCGGAGCGTGTGCATACACCTCGGGATCGTCGGGGCCCAGGGCGTAGGAGACCGAGCCGTCGGCGAAGGCGTCGCAGTGGTCGAAGGCATCGGCCTGCCCGCGGGTGAGGGGCTGGTTGATCAGGAGGGTGAAGCTCCACTCAGACACAGCGCGATGTCCTTTCAGTGCCGGTGATCCCTGACGAAGCGATCAATACGCTTCGCCTCATTACCAGGATTCTTCGGAGTGCCCGAGACAACATGGCGTGCTCCGCAGGAACAACACACCACCCACCCCCATCGATGCCCATTCTTGTCAGGCACTACCTGGCAGCCAGCGCTCCTGGCCCGGTCAAGGGCCGCCGCAACATCCCCGTCTTGGTGCCGTCCCTTGGAAATCACCCGCGGCACCCTACTCAGCACATCATCGAGATCGCAGCAAGTAATGCACCGCGATAGCGAACTCCGGCCACCACCACCCGCCTCGAATGCGTCAACGCCGCTCCCGGCTGACGGACGGCTGCCGGAGATCGCGAAAGGAACTTTTCCCTCGCTGCGGGAAGAACGCCGAATCGATGTGGGGCCAAGCCATCTGCCGGAATCGCGGCATGCGTTGACGCGATCGGTCAGCACAAACGGGCCGGAACGCAGCGTGGGATCGCCGGCTAACCAAATCGACGGTTCCACACCTCATAGGTAGCCGTCCGCCACCAACCACTACGCGAGCGCCGGCCTGTTACGCCGCCGCATAACTGCAGCCCGAGACGTGTCACCCGGCCGGGTGATCTCTCGATGAGTGCGGTCCTGCGGGTTCCGGAACGAGGCGAGGATGGGCGGCATGATCGACGCTTGTGACACTGATCTTCCGCTTGTGGACGCCGAGTTCGGGTTGACCTCGGGGTCCGGGCTGCCGGATTCCCGACTGATCGCTACCATCGAATCGGCCCAGGCGGTTTTCGACGCCGAGCGTGCCTCGCTCGCGTCAACGTCCTTGGAAATCAACCGACGGGCCTGGCCTGTCTGCCCATCGATCACCGTGCTGCACAAGGAGGCCGAGCCCGTCCTTCGGCAGTGGGCGACCACAGTGGTGGAGTGCCTGCAGCAGGTGGTGCGGAGCTACTCCAACGACGCACAGGTGCAGGACCTGCTCGCGGTCCCGGCACCGCTGCACCGATGGATCATGGAGTGTCCCGAACCGCACCGGCTGCGCGTCGACTTCTGCCGCCTGGACCTCCTGGGCGACACCCTGGGCACCACGAAGGTACTGGAGTTCAATGCGAGTGGCCCCGGCGCCGCGCTCTCCTTCGGCACGCTCAACCGGCTCTGGCGCCAGTCCGATCTGGGTACCGCGCTGGGCGGGACAGCCCGGACCCCGTTCGAGCACCCCGAGTGGTTCGCCGACTGGTTGATCGACTACGGCCGGCGGCAGGGCCTGCCCGAAGAGGACACCCGGGACATCGGCATCTTCCACAACGCGCGCAGCGCTGCCAACGAGTTCGGGATCATGTACGCACAACTGCGGCGGCGCGGCCGGACTCCGCTGGTCCTGCGGCCCGACGAGGTGGGGCGGGCGGACGAGCTGCGACTGGGGTACTTCAAGTACATTCCGCACGACTTCGACGAGCCCACCAAGTGGGACGACTTCTGCTCCCGGGTCAACAACGGGTCACTGGTGATTCCCAACGTCCTCGCCGAGCGCTTCGTCGCGGAGAACAAGCTCTGCCTGGCCGTGCTCTCCGATCCCCGGTTCCAACACCTCTTCACCCCCGAACAAGCCGCGGCCCTGGACGCGTTGGTCCCCTACAGCCGCAAACTCGGTGACGGCATCACCTGCGCGGAGGCGATCGCGGCGCGCGAACAGCTCGTGCTCAAGGCTCCCTACGGCTGCCGGGGCCAGCAGATCGTCATCGGCACCCACACCACCGCCGCGGAGTGGGAGTCCGCCGTGCGTGCGCCGCAGCACCAGGGCTGGTTGGTCCAGCAGCGTGTCAACGTGCCGACCGTGCCCGCCGAGCAGGGGCACTACTTCCGGGACTTGGTCGTCCCCGTGCTCGACGGGCAGGTCATCGGCTACGGAAGCCGGCTGAGTACCGACCCCGTCATGAACGTCGCCCGCGGCGGAAAGATGGCCGCGGTCTTTGCCCCCCTCAGTGGGACGTGACGACCGAACCGCCCTGCTTCAGCGCGAGCATCCCCCGGGTGAGCTGATCGAGCGCCATCCGGGGGCTCGCCAGCAGCAGTTCCTCCGGTACGGACAGCAACCACTCGCGAGCGCTGTCCTCGCGATCGGCCGGAATGCCGAGCACCGCCCGGTGGTAACCGAGGTGCAAGGGCCCGCGGTTGGCGGGGTTGCCCGGAAAGGGGCGCAGCTCCACTCCGGCCGGAACCGGCGGCAGGACGGCCCCGTTGCGTACGGGCAGTTCCAGCGCCACCCGCTCGGCCCGGCACCGCGGCGAGGGGTACCCGAGGGCGGCGGCGACGTGTGCGGCGTGCGGGTCCACGTCCGTGCTCGTCCAGCTCAGGTTGGTCATGCCGCTGAGCCGTCCGTTGATCTCGATGAGGTACGGCCGCCCGTCGTCACCGACCGCGAAGTCGAGTTGCCACGGGCCCGCCGGACCGAAGGCGTCCACGATGTCCCGGACGACCTCCACCAGCTCTTCGTGCGCCTGGTCAGGCAACACGGCCGGCGCGACCCGGACCCTCTTCCCGGGCGCGCAGTCGCTGTCGAGTCGTCCCATGGCGGCGACAGGCCACGCGATCGTGCCCGATGGTGTGGTGAGCAGCTCGACGCCGAACTCCTCACCCTCGACGGCGGCTTGGACCAGGACGGGATACCTGACGTCCTGGCACACCTGTTGCAGGGACCGGCTGTCCACCACGTAATGACGGCCGGCGAACGGCTCGCTGCACGCCTCCTTGACGAGGGCGGGCAGTCCGAGCGTGCCAGCGGCGGCCAGCAGGGCCGCCGGGTCGTCGCAGACAGTCCCGCGCGGCACCGGCCAGTGTCGCTGTCGCGCGACGGAGTGGAGCCACACCTTGTCGGTGGCGAGCCACGCGAAGTCCTCGGAGTGGGCCAGCATCCGCTGCCCCGACGACCGCCAAGTCGCCCCTACCCGGGCATAGACGGGGAGCAGGCGTTCCTGGCCGATCTGGCCCATGTTCGCAACGGCGAGGTCCGCGTCGTACTCGCGCAGAAGCGACAACAGACCGGCGTCGGTCAGATCGGGCGGTAGCTTCCCGCAGACGGCCTCAGGGCCCAGGAACGCGTCCAGATCCACGAACCCCAGGACGACCACGTCAGCTCCGGCGCGCCGGAGCGGCGGCACCATTCGGTCCGCACGGTGTTCGCCCAGCAGGACAACTCGCATATGACCTTCCGCAATCAAGCGCAGGGGCCTGGCAGCGGCACGCGCCAAACCCCCGCACCGTCCCGTGAGGGTGCGACGGACATGGCGGTATCCCTGCGCGGGCCGAGGACGGATAGAGAGAACCCGGTACTTGTAGCAACCCCGACGTCGCCGGAACCGGCGATTGCCCGCTCCCTCACCTTCCCGGGTGACTCGATCCCTTCCTTCCGGGCCCACCCCTGTCGTCAGTTCAGCATGCGCCCGATCTCCGCCGGGGTCTGGCGGGTTCGGCCGAAGGAGGGGTTGGGCCCCTGCCCGTCAGTCCTGCTCGATCCCCTCCCCAAGGCCGTCGATGTTCCGCCATCCGCACCCTCCGCTCCCACCGCCGCCGCCTCGCTGCGCCGCCGCAACATCCTCGGCCTGGCCATCACCGCGTTCGGAGCCCTGTTGGTCGCTGCCGCCGTCGGCAGCCAATACCTCCTCTTCGCCGCCGTACCCGTCCTCCTGATCGGACTGATCGTCCTCACCCCGCTGCTCGCTCTGGGGGTCACCGGGCTGCTGCGCTCCCCGTTGCCCCGGCTGGCAGGCATCCGCGGCAAGCTCGCCGTGGAGAACGCGCGCCGCAACCCCCGCCGTACGGCGGCCACCGCGACCACCCTCATGGTCGGCCTCGCGATGGTCACCGCCGTCACCGTGGTCATCACCTCGGTCAACCGCCTGGACGAGCAGCACGCCGACCGCTCCATGACCTCGGACCTGCGCATCACGGCCGTCGACTTCGCCGAGATCGGCGACGGCACCGCCGCTCGCGTGGCACGACTCCCGGGCGCCGAGGCGGTCACGCCGATCATCCGCACCTCCTTCGACCCGTCTGACGCCGGCTCCCTGCCGGCGACGGCCGTTGACCCCGCCACGGTGCAACGCCTGGCACCCGTCACCGTCCGGAAGGGCTCCTTCGACCGACTCGACCACGGCATCGCGGTCACCGAGAAGACGGCCGCCGCCCATGGTTGGCGACTCGGCTCCCGGGTCACCGGCACCCTCGGCGACGCGGGCCCGAAGACCAGCCTGCCCGTCGTCGCGATCTACGACGGCCCGGACGACCTGACCCCCGTCCTCATCTCCGACCAGGCCCTCCCGCGCACCTCCGGCACCGAGCACCGGCCCCGCACCGAATCCATCCTGATCAAGGCCGCCCACGGCCGAACGGCCGGGCTCCGCAAGGAGATCCAGCAAACCCTGGACAACCCGGCGCTGCTCGTCCAGGACCGCGCCTACGCGAGGGCGGCCGCCGCCGCGAGGAACGCCCCGTTCCTCGACATCATGTACGCGTTGCTGAGCATCACCGTGCTGATCGGCGCCCTCGGGGTGGTCAACACCATGGGCATGGCCGTCTTCGAACGCGTCCGGGAGATCGGCGTCCTGCGGGCTCTCGGCCTGGACCGCCGACGCGTCGGCTCCGTCCTGCGCCTGGAGTCGGTGACCACCAGTCTCCTCGGCTCGGCACTCGGCCTCGTCGCCGGCAGCGCGATCGGCGCGGCGGCGGTCCTCGGCCAGGAAGGCGTCCCCCTCGTCATCCCGTGGGACAGGACCCTCCTCTTCTTCCTCGCCACCACCGCTATCGGCGTCCTCGCCTCCCTCTGGCCAGGGCGCCAGGCCGCGAGAATCCCCCTGCTCAAGGCCATCACCACAGACACCGAATGACAGCCAAGCGCCCTGCGAGGCCCCACTCCCCCACCACGCGGGGCGCCTCCGCCACGACCGACGCCACCATCCCAACGCCGCCCCGCAGGCCAATGCGCCCCTGCGCCCGCTACTTGGCGGGCTTGCCGGGCTGGTCGTGGGTCGAGCAGTGGATGCCGCCACCGCCCGAGGCGATGGTGTCGATCTTCACCTGCACGATGTCACGCTTGGGGAACTGGTCCTGCAGGATCCCCTTCGCGCGGTCGTCGGCCGCGGCGTCGCCGAAGCGGGGGATGAACACCGCGCCGTTGGCGACGTAGAAGTTCGCGTAGGTGGAGACGAAGGCGTCGCCCCGGCCGGTGATCTTGTCGAGGTCCGGCTGGGGCAGGTCGACGACCTCAAGGGGCTTGCCGCGGGCGTCCGTTGCGTCCTTGAGTACCGACCTGGCCTGGTCGGCCGCGCGAGACCAGACGTCCGGGGGGCTGTCGGGGAAGGCGCGGTCGACGAGGACGACGCCCGGCGCGGTGAACCGGGCGATGCTGTCGACATGCGCGTCGGTGATGTCCTTGCCGCGCACCCCGGCCAGCCAGATCACCTTCTCGATGCCGAGACTGCTCTTGATTTCGGCCTCGATCTGATCGCGGCTCTTTCCCGGGTTGCGGTTCTTGTTGACCACCGAACTCTCGGTGACCAGCAGGGTGCCCGCTCCGTCCGTCTCGAAGGAGCCGCCTTCGGCGACCAACGGGGCCTTGGTGCGCGGGATGTCGTACTTCGCGAGGAGGGTGCGGCCGACCTGGGCGTCGTTGTGGTGCTCCTGCTTGTTGCCCCAGCCGCTGAAGTTCAGGTCAACGCCCAGGATGCCGCCGGAGTCCTCGACGAACACGGACACGGTGTCCCGCGCCCACAGGTCGTCGACCTTGAGGGGGATCACCTCGACCTGGGAGCCGCATGCCTGTTGGGCCGCGGCCTGCTGCTCGGGGCGAGCCATCAGCACCACGGCTTCGTACTCGCCGATCGCGCGGGCCACGCGTGCGATGTCCGCCCGGACGGACGGGAGTTGATCGCCCCAGACCGACTCCAGGGCCGGCCAGGACATGAAGGTACGGGTGTGACTGTCCCACTCGGCACCAAAGCGTCGGCCCTCGGTCTTCGGCGAGGCGGAGGAGGAGCCGGCCGGCTTCGGGGTGTCGCGCGGACCGCAGGCGGCCGTTCCGAGGGCGAGGGCGCCGATGCCCGCGAAAGAGCGCAGGACGTTCCGGCGGGACAGCGAGGTCTGGGGCACAGAGAACTCCGAATACAGCTAACGAGCCCGCATTCAGGCAGAACTGATCCTGAATCAGGGTTCCTGAGGATGAAGGGTATGCGACGGTCGTTGCGATTTCCGGCAGGTGCGGACGGGCGCCCGGCTACGGAATGGGTTGGTGCATGGTCGAGCAGTGAATTCCCCCGCCGCCACCCATGAGGCGGTCGACGTCCAACTGGACGACCTCGCGTCCGGGGAACGCCTCGGCCAGGGTCCGGCGGGCCGCGGCGTCGGTCCTCGCGTCACCGAACTGCGCGGTGATCACTGCGCCGTTGACGAGATGGAAGTTGAGGTACGAGTCCACGAACGTCGAGCTGCGCGAGCGTACGGTGTCCGGCCCGTCCACGCGGATCACCTGGAGGCGCCGCCCCTTCGCGTCGGTCGCGGCGGACAGGACGGCGAACTGCTCACGGGCGTCCCTGGCCCAGACGTCGCGCCGGTCGCCCGGCGGCACCTGCACCATGACGACACCGGGGCCGACGAAGCGGGAGGTGACGTCGATGTGGTTGTCGGTGATGTCCCGACCCCGCACACCGGGAACCCAGATCATCTTCTCGGCACCGTATGCCGCCAGCACAGCCTCTTCGATATCGTCCCGGCTCATCCCGCGGTTGCGGTTCTTGTTCACCAGGCTGCTTTCGGTGGCCAGTACCGTGCCGTCGCCATCGGTCTCGACGGCGCCGCCTTCCCCGACGAAATCCGCCTCGGTGAACGCGATTTTGTTCAATTCGGCGACGGACCAGGCCACTTCGGTGTCGTCGTCATGCGCTTGTTTGCGTCCCCAGCCGTTGAAGTTGAGGCCGACGGCGTCGAGGTTCCCGTGACCGTCGCGCCGGAAGACGGCACAGGTGTCACGCATCCAGAGGTCGTCGGTGGGAATCGAGTCGATGACGGTGACACCGGGGCCGCAAGCGGCCTGCGCGGCCTCGGCGGTGGTGTCGTCCGGCGCGCACATGATCACCGGCTCGAATGCCGCGACGGTGCGGGCGATCAGGGCGATGTCCTGTTGGACCCCGGCGAGGTGGCGGCCCCAGATGGACCTTCGTGACGGCCACGACATCCAGGTCCTGGTGTGCGGAACGTCGTCGGCCGGCACGCGCCAGCCGAAACCTCCCGCGCTGTCGGGCAGGCCCTCTTCCGACGGACGTGGACCGAGGAGGGCATCGCGCAGCCACTTCCCTACGGGGAGGTCGTTCATGGGCTCCACATCGCATTCATGAGGCCGGGCGGCCGTTGACCGTCGGGGCTGGTCGGACCAGAGGAGGGAAGCGGTCCGGCCGCTGCCGTCCGAAGACGTGCGTGCCGACGACGTGTACGGGGGATCGGGCGCGACCCTCACGACGCCTACGCTCCGCAACGCGGTCGCGACGGGGCGTAGCACTGGGCCTGGGTGCCTGGGTGCCTGGGTGCATCGGGCGGGGCCCGGCCCGGCATCACCGCACCCCACCCCCCAACTCTGACACTGACTGAATTTTCAGTCAACCTCTGTCGGACACGTCTCCCCATAGCTCCGACCTGAGGTCAGCGCTGCGGGTTCCAGACGAGCTCGCGCTCCAGCGCGGTAGCCACATGCGTGCCGGCTTCGGCGTTGGCGATCAGGCCGACAAACCAGCGCTCGCTCAGCCTTCCACCAGGCAGGCCAGCCGGACCGCGGCGGCCCGCGAGCCGACGGATACGGGGATATCCCGAGCCGACGGATACGGCGATATCCCCGTCGCCCCGCCCGCCCTCGATGCATGCCTACGCGACTTCCCACCCGGCCGTTGACCTACCCAAGGGCGCGGGCAGCCAGGCCCGCGCGATCCCGGGAGCGGCAGTGGCTCTTCAACGGGGGCTGGCGCACAGGGCGTTGGGAATGCCCATTCCTACTGGCACCCCAACCGCTCCAACTCCGCGTCGACGGCGTCCAGTACGAGCTCACGGGCGTGCTCCAGAGGCAGGATGCCGCTGAGCCAGCGCATGCTGAGCCCTTCCACCAGACCTGTCAGCCGCTCTGCTGCGACGGTCAGGCCGGAGGCTGTGGCCATGGGACGTATCCCGCCCAGCAGCGCGGCGATCTCCTGGACCCAGATCAGCGTGGCCTTGGCCAGGTCCTCTCGCAGATGGGGCTCGAAGATGGCGCTGGCGCGCAACTCCCCCCACGCCGTGCTGTTCTCCCGGACGGCCTCGTCGTCCTGGAGTTCCAGCAGCAGGGTCTGCTCCAACTCCTGCCTGGCGGTGAGGGGGGCGGCGTCCGGGTCACGATCGGTGGTGTAACTCCCGGCGCGGTCGTTGATGAACTCCAAGGTCCGGCGGAGGATGCCGGCCCGGTCCTTGAAGTGGTAGTAGATCAGCGCGGTGGACACGCCGGCCTCGGCGGCCAGCTCCTCGACCCGCAGCCCGCGGACCCCGCGCCGGGCGATGACCCGCGCGGCCGCTTCCATGATTGTTGTTTTACGGTCACCCACGGTCGCTCACCTTAGCCGCCCTTCTTACTCTCTCCTCAGCATCATATTGACTGAATCTTCAGTTAGCATCCAAAGAACTGGCACAAACCAGCCGGGAGAGGCGGACAGGACCGGGAACAAAAGCGGCTCCGCGCCCTCAAAACGGTCCGGCCCCGCCACCCTCGCCCGCTCCTCACATCCACCGAAGACGACCGCACTGCGCACTTCCACTCCCCCGGCCTTGACCTTGGTCACGCGTAAGGCGTCAAGCCGTGATCTCAGGCGCGCACCATCGGTCGTCAGCGACGAGGCGTCATGTCGCGGGCGTGGAAGTCTCCTTCGGCTCCGGTGTGCCCGCGCGCTGACCGGCCGCCGGTTCCGCGGGGGCGGCTGCCTGGGGAGTACGCGTGGTGGTCAGGGCCAACAGGATGGCCAATGCGACGATGCCTGCCGCGGGCACGGTGAGCTTGTCCGGCGACAGCCAGGTCAGGGTGAGCCCGCCCAGTGCCCCGCCGAGCGCGATGCCGATGTACACCGAGGCCGAGTTGAGGCCGAGGAGAACGGGCGAGGCCGCCGGCGAGAAGGACACCAGGCGGTGCTGCTGCGGAATGATGGGCACGCCGACGCAGAAGCCCCAGGCCAGGGCCCACACCACGGTGGTTTCCAGGCTCACCGTCGCCCAGGTACCCAGTAGCAGCAACACCAAGGAGACCGCGAGCACGGTGATCAGCACCTTGTGGGGCGCGAAACGGTCGGTGAGTCGCCCGGCGACAAAGGTGCCGGCCAGGACGCCCAGGCCCCAGCCGAAGAGCAGAAGGGTGAGCTTGACGACGGAGCCGCCGGTGACTCCGTGCAGGAACGGGCCGATGTAGGTATAGAGGAAGTAGGCGCTGCACTGTGCCAGCATCGTGGTGCCCAAAATCCCCAGAATCCAGGGGCGCTTGAGGGGGGGCGAGCCGTTGCGCCAGCGTGGCGGCCGGCAGGGAGACCCTGGGAAGCCCGAAGCCGATGCCCAGAGCGGCGAGGAGGCCGAGGGCCGCGACGGCCCACAGGGTCAGGTGCCAGTCGGCACCGCCGATCAGGGTGCCCAGTGGCAGGCCCAGGGCGGTGGCCGTGCTCAGTCCGCCCATGACGAACGCCAGGGCGGCACCGCGGCGTTCGGCGGGTGCGACGGCCGCGGCGGTGCTGGAGGCGGCCGAGGTGATGATGCCCGCACCAGCGGCGGTGACGACGCGGGAGAGCAGCACCACCTCGTAGCTGGTGCTCAGTGCCGTGGCCGCGTTGCCCACGACGAAGATGCTCAGGGCCAGCACCAGGGCGGTCCGCCGGTTCAGCCCGCTGGTGGCCGCACCCAGCACCGGGGCACACACCGCGAAGGTCAGGGCGAAGGCGGTCACCAGTTGCCCGGCGGCCGCGGTGCTCACCCCCAAGTCCTTGGAGATGTCCGGCAGCAAGCCTGCGATGACGAATCCGTCGGTGCCGACGGCGAACGTCGCCAGCGCCAACGGAACCAGCCGTTTGAACACAACTCACCACTTTCGTAGGGCTGTTGAAACGGCCATCAAGGTAGCAAATAGTTTGATGCTCATCCAACAATTACCCGGAGTCGCCACCGCCCCCCTCCCCGCCGTCTCCACCACCTCGTAAACTGGCTGCTTATGAAGGCGCAGGCAGCAGACGCAGGCAAACCAGCGCGCGAGCTCCCGGGCCCGCGCACGGACGAGATCACGATCGTCGGGGTGCTGCAGGCGCTGGCCGACCCGCAGCGGCTGGAGATCGTGCTGCGAATCGCCGCGCTTGAGGGAGAGAACTGCACCGTGATCGGCGACGGCCTCAACCTCCACAAATCCACCCTCTCCCACCACTACCGCGTCCTGCGCGAAGCCGGCGTCACGCAGACCTGGGCACAGGGACGCTCCCGCTTCACCACACTGCGCCGCGACGACCTCGACGCCCGCTTCCCCGGACTGCTGGGCTCCGTACTGGCAGCACTGCCACACGACGGGACCCAGACCACCCCACCCGCCCGCCCGTAAACCCCCAACGGCGCGCCGGCCATCGGCCACGGCACCTCTGCAAAACCTCACCGCTCGCGGCACAAGGCGCTCCCGTAGCGGCTTCAGCCGGCGGATGAAGAGGTACAACTCCGGTAGTCATCACAACAGTTGCTCGCCGCGGCGCCGAATACGGCTGACTGGAAGCGCACTTCCACACCCTGATGAACCAACTCGCTGCGGGAGGCGCCGCAGCCGGCGCGGACCGTTGTTCTACTGTCGGTCGTCCGAGGCACCTGCCCGGCAGGCGTGCGATAGCTTGCCCGCTGTGACTGATCTAGGAGACATCGCCTGGCCGCCCCCTCCGATACGGACCGAGCGGCTCGTGCTCCGCGAATCCAAGGCCCGGGACCGTGCGACGTTCATCGAGCTGTTCACCTCGCCGGAGGTGAACACCTACCTGGGCGGCCCTCGACCGCGTGACGAGTGCGAGCGCAAGCTGCCACAGACGCCGGAGCGACGCCCCGGCCTCTTCGTGATCGAGCGCGACGGAGCGATGATCGGCACCATCGAGCTCAACCGGCGTGACGCGGAACATCGCAGTCACGTCCGTCCGGATGTCGGGGAGGCCGAGCTCGGCTACCTGCTCCTGCCGGAGGCATGGGGACGTGGGTACGCCACCGAGGCGTGCGCGGCGGCGCTCGACTGGTTCACCGAGGAGCTCCCCGGCGAGCCGGTGGTCCTCTACACCCAGACCGCCAACGACCGCTCGATGCGCCTCGCTGCGAAGCTGGGGTTCACGGAGGTAGAGCGGTTCGAGGCATGGGGCGCCGAACAGTGGATGGGCGTGCGGCCCCCGATCACACCGCCCGCATGACCTCGTGCCCGGCAGGACAGCACGATGGGTGGCGCCCACCGCCGCACAAGTCCGCCCAAGATCACGGGTGTTGCAAGCGCTTCATGACCAGCGACACATAGTCGTTCATGTCGGCTTGCAGGCACGCGTTCTGACTGTGCTTGCCGGTGCAGCCCGCAGCCCACGCGCTGCCGTTCCCGTAGTCAACCAAGTGGTACGGGATGCCCGCCGCACGCAGGTTGCCAGCGGCCCTCAGGGTCGTCCGCTCGACCTCCTTCTCGGCCAGGGCCAGGACCGGATCGACCGTCAGGTTCCCGCCGTTGCCGGTGTACATCGCCACGCCCATGCCACGCAGCGCTCCGACGTGCTGGGCGGGGCTCGCCTTCTTCCAGCCGGCGTCCAAGGGCCACACCGGCGGCCCGAAGATCGCGCCAGGCTTCTCAAGAGGCGTACCGAACGACGGGAGCAGACCGCTGCCGACCACGGCAGCCCGCATCACCGGATCATCGAGGTCGAGGTCGCCGGAGAAGCTGCCCGCGTAGCTGAACAGGTCCGGCCGGTCCTCGGCATAGCGGAGGGCGCCGAAGCCACCCATCGAGTGACCGACGATCGCCCGGCCCGCCCTGGACGGGATGGTCCTCAGGTTGGCGTCGATGAAGGGGATCACCTGGTCGAGATGGAAGCTCTCCCAGTTCTGCCGGCCCCGTGAGCCGGGGTTCACCCAGTTGGTATACCAGCCGCGACCGCCGCCGTTCGGCATGATAGTGATCAACGGGCGTCCTGGGTGGCCCGTTCGGGCAGGTTCAGGTACCGGAGGTCGTTCGGGCGCTCCGGAGCGCCGTGCAGCATGTACAGCACCGGGTAACGGGCGGCCGCAGCCGCGTTGTACCCGGTCGGCACGGTGACCATGAGGACGTGCTGGGCCGAGACCTGGCCCTGCATGGCGTCGTAGACCGGGACTTCGGTGGACTTGACCGTGAGGACGAACGTCCGCTTGCCCACCCACTTCGGCTGACTGACCACGGTGAGCCCGAACCCGTCCGCGAAGTGGGGCGGGACGGTTGCCGCACGTGCGACGGGCGCGACACGTGCGATCGGTACCGCACCCGCGGCGGGCGCGGCACGTGCGACGGGGACGGACGGGCCGAGCACCGCGGCGAACAGGGCGACCGTGGCGAGGAGTTGAACGGCCCGGCTACGTAACACCGCCCTGGGCTGGCTGTTCATACCGATCCCCCTGTGACGTTTTCGGCAAGGTGCAGTGGCACCAGCACTACTGCGCCGTGCTGCCTGGGCGCCAGCGAAAGGTCCGGGTGGACTCCCGCGCCCGCACGGCGACTCATCAACTCGACGGTAGTGCAGCCGACTTCGGGGGCGAGGAATGTTCACAATTCCTTGCGCGCGTCCCCGCAACAGCACGCCACCCCCGGACCGGAGAGCCGCTGCCCACGGTGAAATCACGGTGCAGCCCTTGGGAAGGGAGGGGGATGGCCACTGGGCTGGGCCCCGCCGAGCGGACCACGCTCGACCGGGACGTGACCGTACGGCGCAGCCAGGGCTTCGCGCCGCGGTTCGATGCGCGCGGCTACCACCGCGAGACCCGGGGGCGCACCGCCCCGCCTGCGTTCAGAGGGCGTGCAGTTCCGGCTCGGTCGTACCGCGACCGCACGTAGTACAAAGGAGAAATGAGTAGACAGGTGGTCGTCGTGCTGTACGTGCTCGCCTTGGTTGCCGTCGTGGTTGGCGTGGACGTCCTGTTCTTCAGACACCACTTCTGGGGGCGGCTCATGGCGAACATCGGGATCGTCCTCGTGTTCATGGCGTTCTATTTGAGGTTCTTGAGGCGTTGAGGTGTGCAGCCGCCACGATGCGCCTCACCCCGCGGCGGGCGGTCGAAGTCCAGGACCGGCGGCACACACCGCACCCCGAGCCTTGATCACTGCCGTGCTGGGACGCGTCGCTTCCCTTCCTGGTCACCGGGCGGACCGGAGCCCCGTCACCCGTATGGCGGTACTGTGCGCGCACGCGGCGGCCAACCGTGCGGGGGTTGGAAGTGAAGAACTCCCATCACACACGGGAGCTGTCATGGCCAAGAACCAGAAGAAGCCCGAGAAGGGCCGCAAGCAGCCGGAGAAGGCCGCGGACGCCACCAGGCAGAACCCGGACACGGCCGCCAAGCAGAGCGACACGGCGTCGAAAGACGCCAAGCAGGATGAGCCGCAGAGCTTCAAGCAGCAGTTTGAATCGTACTGAGGCTCAGCTCCCGCCGGACTCCGTTGCGCTCCTTAGCCGCTGACCAACCCGGCGCAGCGGCTGCATAGTCCGTCCCGTGTCGACCCCTCCCCATACGAGGGGCCGACACGTGCTCCACTCCCGCAGCGGCGCGGAACGCAGCCGTCACCCATTCGGGTCAGTCTTCGCCCGGCACGCATGGCGACCACTACGCGCTGCGCATGCTGCAACCAGGGCCGTTCCCTCGCGCGCCCCACCACTGACGCCGGAGAGGAAACGCCATGGGAATCTTCGACAGGCTCAAGGGCCAGGCCCAGGACCAGGCCAAGGACGTTTCCGACTCCGTTGAGGAAGAGATCAACGAGAAGACTGGTGGCAAGTTCGCCGACCAGGTCGACTCGGCACAGGAGGCGGTGGAGGACAAACTCGGGGTCACCGGCGAAACCCATGAGGAGCCGCAGAGCTGAGCGTCCCGGCAGTGTGCTCAACGGCCTCACGCACGGGACGTCGAGCACGGCTCGATACAAGCCCAACAGGGCCACTGCGTAAGGGTGTTGAGGAGTGAGATCACCACGCCACGGAGCGTGTTCGCAGGATCACACCCTTCGGAATATCTGGAAGCCGAGCGGGCAAGCCCTGGAACAGCGGGGGTTCGGGCCGCAGCAGGAAGAGGGAGCACTACGCCAATGGGTACCGACGTTCGGCACGCCGTGGTGATCGGGGCGGGCCTGGCGGGGCTCGCAGCCGCACGGGTCCTGGCCGACAGTTTCGAGGCCGTCACCATCATCGAACGCGACACGCTTCCGAGTGTGTCCGGGCCGAGGTCCGGGGTGCCGCAGGGGCACCACGTCCACGCCCTTCTCGCCCTGGGCGCCAAGGTGTTCGAGGGGTACTTCCCAGGACTGCGCGCCGAGTTGGAACACGCCGGTGCGCCGGTGTGGGACTGGGGCGAGGGCCTCTGCGCCGTGCTACCCCACGGCACCCCGCCACCTACGCCGATGGGCATGCCGATCCAGACCTTCTCCCGCCCCCTCCTGGAGCACGTTGTCCGCGGACGGGTGACGGCGTTGGAACCCGTCACCTTGCGCGACGGGCCGACCGTCACCGGCCTGCGCACGACCGGCCCCGGCAAGGTCACCGGAGTACGTGTCAAGCACGGCGACAGCGAGGACGAGATCGCCGCGGATCTCGTCGTGGACGCCTCGGGACGCTCCTCCCACCTACCGCAATGGCTGGCCGCGCTCGGTCTGCCCAACCCCCGCACGACCACCGTGGACGCCCAGATCGGGTACGCCTCACGCATCTACACCTACCCGGAAGGCCAGGCCCCACCCCCGTGGATGGGTCTGCTGCAGCCCCTGCGGGCCCCCGACTTCCACAAGGGCTGCTACGCGATCCAGATCGAGAACAACGTGCTCCACGTCACCCTGCACGGAGCTGGCGGTAGCCAACTGCCGCACACCGAGGACGAGTTCCTCGCCTACGCCAAGGCCCTGCCCGGCCCCATCGCCGACACCATCACCTCCCTCACCCCCACCTCCGGAGTGCGTCGCTACGCACGTACGCGCAACCGCAAGATCGCCTACCACCGCCTTCCCCGCTGGCCCGAAGGGCTGATCGCCGTGGGGGACGCGGTGTGCACCTTCAACCCCGCCTACGGGCAGGGCATGACCGTCGCCGGCCTCGAAGCCCGCCTCCTGGAGCAGACGCTCCGCGGCCAGCGCGCCCGTACCCCCCTCGACGGACACGCCTTCCAGAAGCGACTGGCACGCCTGACCGTCTCGCCCTGGCTGATGGCGACCATCCCCGACCGTGCCTGGGAGAAGTCGCGGCTTGCCTGGCCGGTCAAGGCCGGCAACTGGTTCATGAATCGCCTGATCGACACCGTCCCCCACGACCCGAAGCTGTTCACGGCCTTCTCCAGCCTCTTCCATATGACCGCCGGGCCCCTGACGCTGGCCGACCCACGGCTGTTGTCCCGCGTCCTCGTCGGCCCTCCCGCAGGCGGCGGCACGCACACGACGGCGGCCTGAAACTCACCAACCGCACGCGCGGGACGTCGCGCATTGCTTGATGGGTGCCGACAGGGTCAGCCAACCGTCAGGCCGGACACGACACGCCGGAACCGGACGCGTCGGTTCGACCACAAGGCGTCAACTCAACGGTACGGAACACGGTTCCGGTGTCCGGGAAGCGCCGGTCCTGACGTGGCACCTACGGGAGTGCCGCTACGATCACGACATGGTCACGGCCCGACCCGCCACGCGTGCGCCGTACCCCCGCTCCCGCCGAGTGGGGCTGCGGCGTCTGCTGTGGCTGGCGGCACTTCTGGTCGGACTGTTGTATTCGCATGGCATCAGCGCCGAGTCCGCCGAAGGCCACGTCTCCCCGCTGTTGGCCGTCTCAACGGCCCAGGCGCCGGTGAGCCCGGTCAGCCACGAGGCGTCGGTGCAGTACGGCTTGGACGACGCCACCGCGGGCGGGGGTTCGTGCCGCGGTGACGGCCACGACGGGCACGAGGCGGGTCACGCGGCGCACGACTGCCTGGCCGGGAATCCGGAGCACGGCGTGGATCTCCCGCTGCCGTCCGCCTGCTCCGCGGGCGCGGCACCGACGGTCCACGCGTCCTTGATCCCGACCGGTGCCGCAGCAGCGACGTCTGGCGTCGCTCCCAACTCTTCGCCGCCCATGGGCGGTTCCACGGTCCTGCGGATCTAGACCGCGGGCGACTTCCCTGCGCTGGCCGTTCCCCTGGCCGTCGGCCTCTCCCCCGGCCGACCGGAAACCGGGTCAACGCGCCTGCCTCCCGGCACCGCTGGCTGAATCCCCCACGCATCCACCGTGTTTGGTGCGTCCGCTCACCGGTGCCTGTTCGTCGCCCTCCTTGAACCTGCCTGCGGCCCGGCCGGCCTCAAACACGCCCCGGTGACCGCTCGGAGGAACCATGCGGTATCCGCACGAACGGCGGTCGGCCCCGGCCCGCCGACCACGGACCCCCACATCTACTGGCTGCCGACGACCGGCCAGGACAGGGGCGGCCGACATGCGCCTGCCCCAGCGGCGCCTGCCCACTGTCCTGTTCCTCCTCGCCCTCCTCGGCGCCTTCCTCTGTCCGCTCCTCTCACCGTCGGCCCAGTCGCCGAGCCCTACGCCCGCCGCGCACCGGCAACCCCACGCAGTCAGTGCCACCCACGTCGCGTACGTCGCACCCGATTTCCCGTCGAGTCACCACTGCGACGCCCCCAAGGCGGCAACTACCCGAGCGGGCAAGCCCCGACGCCCGTCCCCTGAGCCGCCACCGCCACCCCTGCTCCCTGCCTCTGCCTCAGCACGCACCAACCCGTCGGCAGCGGAGGAACACATACCTCGCCGCAGGCCACGCGCGCAGCCATCAGGCAGACATCTGCTCACCGCCGTCTGCCGCTGGCTGATCTAGAGCCTGCCGGATGGGCCATGCCCCAACGGACATGCCCATCAGGCAGGCCCCAGCCAGCCGCTGCTGCTGCCGTTGCCGTTGCCGTTGCCGCGATCGATCCGCAAGACGCGACCGGCCGTGGCCTGCCACCTCACCGCGCTGCCCACACGCGAACCTCAACAACCGCCCACGCAGCGCGAGTCAAGCACGCCCTTCCCGCGACTCTCACCCAGCGAAGGTGATCACCCCATGCAGTCCACGACTCCCCCCATCCCGAGCCCCACACCGCCCCCTCGTCCCCAAGGCATGTCCGCCCTCGTGGGGAACACCCCCGTCCTCCGCGTCTCCGAACCGCTGGCCCCTGCCGGCCACGGCTTCTGGGCCAAGTTGGAGGGCTTCAACCCAGGCGGCATCAAGGACCGGCCGGGACTCCACATGGTCGAGCGCGCCCGCGCGCGTGGTGACCTCAAGCCCGGCGGGCGGATCATCGAGTCCACCAGCGGCACCCTCGGCCTCGGCCTGGCCCTGGCCGGCATGGTCCACGGCCACCCCGTCACCCTCGTCACCGACCCGGGCCTGGAGCGTTCCATGGCCCAACTACTGTCCGCCTACGGCGCCCAGGTCACCATCGTCTCCGAGCCACACCCGACCGGCGGCTGGCAACAGGCACGCCGCGACCGGGTGACCAGGCTCCTCGAACGGCACCCCGGCTCCTGGTGCCCGGACCAGTACAACAACCCCGACAACACCAGCGCCTACACCCCACTCGCCCTCGAACTCGCCCACCAGCTCGGCCATATCGACATCCTGGTGTGCAGCGTCGGCACCGGAGGCCACTCCGCCGGCGTCTCCCGCGTCCTGCGCCAACTCTTCCCCGGACTCCAACTCGTCGGCGTGGACACCACCGGCTCGACCATCTTCGGGCAGCCCGCCCGACCCCGGCTGATGCGCGGGCTCGGATCGAGCATCTATCCGCGCAACGTCGCCTACGACCACTTCGCCGAGGTGCACTGGGTCGCCCCCGCCGAAGCGGTGTGGACCTGCCGGCAGTTGGCCGCCTCGCACTACGCCACGGGTGGTTGGAGTGTCGGCGCGGTCGCCCTCGTCGCCGGCTGGTTGGCCCGCACCCTGCCCGTCGAGACCCGCATCGCGGCGATCTTCCCCGACGGCCCGCAGCGCTACCTCGGCACGGTCTACGACGACGACTACTGCGCGGCGCACGGCCTCCTCGACGCACCACCCGCACCGGAACCGGACGTCGTCGGGCGACTGGACGAGAAGGAGATCACCCGCTGGACGCGCTGCACCACCGTCGTCGATCCCCTCACCCTGCCCGACGCCGACGCGGGAGCCAGGACGGAGGACGACCGGTGAAGAGCACCCTGGCGCAAGCACGCTCCTACTCCACCAGCGTCCAGCTCCTGATGGTCAATCAGTTCACCATCAACCTCGGCTTCTACATGCTCATGCCCTACCTGGCCACGCACCTGTCCGGCACTCTCGGACTGGCCGGCTGGCTCGTCGGACTGGTGCTGGGCGTGCGCAACTTCAGCCAGCAAGGCATGTTCCTGGTCGGCGGCGCCCTCGCCGACCGCTTCGGCTACAAGCCACTCATCGTCACCGGCTGCGTCCTGCGCACCGTCGGCTTCGCCACCCTCGGGCTGGTCGACTCGCTCCCCGCCCTGCTGGCCGCCTCCGCCGCGACCGGCCTGGCCGGCGCCCTGTTCAACCCCGCCGTACGCGCCTACCTCGCCACCGACGCCGGCGAGCGTCGAGTAGAGGCGTTCGCCCTCTTCAACGTCTTCTACCAGGCGGGCATCCTGCTCGGCCCGCTGGCCGGCATGGTCCTCACCGGCGTCGACTTCCGCGTCACCTGCCTGGTGGCCGCCGGGATCTTCGCCCTGCTGAGCATCGTCCAGATCCGCGCCCTACCGGCCCGCAGGCACACACCCACCCCGCAGCAGACGGAAGAACAGGCCACGGACGCCCCACAGCCAGGCAACCAACAAACAGGCAACCCGCAGAACCCGCGGGCCCATTGGCGCAGCATCCTCGCCAACCGCCCCTTTCTCCTCTTCTCCACCACCATGGTCGGCTCCTACGTCCTCTCCTTCCAGATCTACCTGGCCCTCCCCCTGGAGGTACGACGCCTGGGCGGTGACGGGACCTTCGGCACCGCCGCCGTGGCCGCCCTCTTCGCCGTCTCCGGCCTGAGCACCATCGCCTTCCAGACCAAGGTCACCGCCTGGTGCAAGACCCGCATGGCACCCGGCGCGGCACTCGCCTGGGGGCTGATCGCCCTGGGCACGGCCTTCCTGCCGCTGCTCCTGGCCACCGCCGTACCCGTACCGCGCGGCGGACCGGGGCTGTGGCTACTCGCAGCGGTACCGCCGTCGCTCTCCGCCCTGTTGCTCGCGCTCGGCACGATGATCGCGTTCCCCTTCGAGATGGACACCATCGTCCGCCTCTCCGGCAACCGCCTCGTCGCCACCCACTACGGCCTCTACAACACCATCTGCGGCATCGGCATCACCCTCGGCAACCTCCTCACCGGCGCCGCGCTCGACGCCGCCCGCAACGCCGGCGTCCCCGCCCTCCCTTGGGCCGCCCTCCTCGCCTTGGGCCTGGCCTGCGCCGCCGCCCTGTACGCACTCCACCGCACCGGCCGTCTCACCTCCCCACCACCCCGAACGCACACCAAGCCGCACGCCACGGAGCCAACGACCGCCTGATGGCGGTCAGTTAGGAAGGGGAGTGGCATCGGCAGCCTCGCCGGTGCCACTCCCGGGACGACAGCTACAGCGACAACAGCCCCCTCGTCAAAGTGGCACGAGGGGCACCAGGGGACGTATCAGTCCGACGTCGTTCCAAGGGGCGGGACGTCCCCCACCGACGCGCGCGTGTACAGCTTCCCCTCGGACCAGATGTAGCGGGTGCCGCCCCAGTCGGCGGCGGAGGCCACATCCGGGAAGAACCCCCTGCCGTTGTGGTTGGCGCTGGTGTTGCACAGCACCGGAATCCCGCTGAGCTGCTGATAGGCGGTCAAAATGCGGGCCGTGGCGGTGTCCTGGGCCGGGTCGATGGTCTGGGGTCGCGCGGTGCCGTCCAGGTGGACGATGGCGGGGACGCGCTCGGCCCAGCCGGGTCGCAGGCGGTGCTCGAAGAGCATGTACGGGTCGCGGGTGCCTGGGGCGAAGACCTCCCGGGCGTGCGAGGCGAGGCAGATCGGCGCCACCGGACGGTATGCGGCCCTGCCCTTGAGGAGGTTGAGCCGGCCCTTCATGGCCGGGTCGGTGGCCGGGGCCAGGATGCTGCGGTTGCCCAGGGCACGCGGACCGAGCTCGGCCCGGCCGGACAGAACGACGACCGGTTCCCCTTCGAGGTGCAACAGCTCCGCCAACTGCCCTTCTTCACAGGGCTGTTCCTGCCATCCGTCCGGGAGCTTTCCTGTCGTGACCCTCGGTCCGCTGTAGACGTCCCACTCCAACGCCATCTGACCGCTCGCCCGGATCATCTCGCAGGCGGCCGTGCCGATCGCCGCACCCGCATCATTCGGGAACGGCGCGATCCAGACGTCCTCGAAGAGGCCGCTGGCCCGCAGCATGCTGTTCCACTTGATGTTCAGCGCGCATCCACCCCCGATCGTCGGCGAAGCTGTTGCCGGTGAAGGGCATCAGTTCTGCCTCCAGCGTCGCTCTCCGCCCGGCCGCGTCGACGTGGTACAGGCGCGGGACCGTGACCCCGTCCCAGACAAGGGCGAGCGCGTCCTCGCCACGTGCCGCGAACGGGCTGGTGCAATAGGCGCCGAAGAGATGGTTGCTGACGTGGTGATAGCTCGCGTATCCGGGCGAGTGGGGAGTGAACTCGTGGTCGGCGAAGGTGTAGCGCCGTAGTGGGTCCCGGGTGCCTGGGAGATCCTGGTAGGGCGCGACGGTGAGCGTCGCCGGATGACCGTCGCGGCGGGCCTGGAGGACGGTGTGTTCGGCGTCGCCGTCCTCCAACCATCCGTCCACGACGAACCGGTCGATGTCGCGGATGTCCAGACCCTCCACCGCCAGGATCTCCCCCCACCCGGGCCAGATCGCCCAGGTAGCTGTAGCGGTGCCCGTTGCCCAGCTTCTCCACTTCGACGCTGAACAGGAGCCGGTTGCCGTCGATGACGGCCACACCTCCGTCGTGTGTGACCTTGATACCGCAGATCAACATCGCTGCACCATGCCCTTCCGCCGCTCAGCGCAACTCCTGCCACATACCCGACACCGGCGCCCGCTACCCAGGCGCAGACATCGCAGACGCAACCTTGAGCCGGAGGTCGCCATCCGCTGTACCCGTTCCCGGGAGGGCCCGATCGGCCCTCGTCGGCGACTCCGCAGCCATATGAAGGAGCTGACTGAGCAAGAGATCCGCGGGGCGTTCGTGAACTGCTCCAAGGGCGAGGCGAAGCGCCTCAACGTCCCACGCGGCCTGGCCGAATACCCCTGGGACGACCTGGACTTCCTCGGCTGGCGCGACCCGCAGGCCCCCGACCGCACCTACCTGGTCGCCGAGACGGAGGACGGACTGCGCGACCTCACGATGCGCCTGTCGCACGCGACGTCGTGGCAGACGAAGCGCACCATGTGCTCGATCTGCCTGACGACACACACCGGAGGCGTCTCCCTGATGGTCGCCCCGAAGACGGGGAAGGCCGGGAAACAGGGCGACTCGGTGGGCGCGTACATATGCAGCGACCTGGCCTGCTCCCTCTACGCACGCGGAAAGAAGGACACCGACGCCAGTGCCCGGCTACGCGAGACGCTCACAGTGGAGGAGAAGATCGAGCGGACCGTGGGAAACGTGACCGCGTTCCTCACCAAGGTCCAGGCATGAGGGCCCCTACCCTCCTACCGAAATGATCGACCCCCCACCGCAGGAACTCGGGACGCCGACAAGACGGCCGTCCGCCAGTGGTCGTCGTTTATGGCCGGTGTTCCAACGGGTGCCGCGTCATCTGCTGTGCTCGGTAGGGACTTTCGCCTCTGTCCAGCAGTGGCGAGGCAAGGCAGTGTGTATGTGGACGACCACCGCGGAGAGGCCAGATGTTGCTGGCGGGCCCCGGCGTTCGTCATCGGCCTCGCGCACATCCCCCGTAGCGACCGCGCGGGGCCGCGCCTCGTCCACCACGGTCGGCGAGGGCGGCACATCCGGTATGAGCTCTCTCGGCGCCGGCCGAACCCTGGTTTCCCGACGCCGACAAATGCTTCAGGGAGCCGGACCGTGGGGCTGCCTGGAGGTTCACGTCGCCGAAGTCGGACTGGCCCCGCCCGCCTGGCCACGTCTCTGAAAGACGCGAAGGCTGCGGTTGGGGTCATGGTTGCGGAGGAGTGCCACTGAAGTCCCAGCGCCGCCCTAGAAGTTGATGTTTAAGGTGAATAGGTAGAATGTGCGGTATGGCGAGTCGCATCCGATCTCAGACGCGTGAGCGCTGCCGGTGCGTCTTCGTTTCCCGATGGGCTTCGTCTGTCGTGGCAGCTCTGTGCGTGCTTGTGCTTTCCGCTGTGGTGTTGCCGTCGGGCGGGGACTTCACTCGCGCAGTTGACCGGACGACGCACTCCTCCCACATCTTGTCTGCGGAGATGACGCCTGCGCACACACCCTGGGACGATTCGTCGGGCAACGGCGCGGCCTGCGAGCACTGCGGGTCCGGGCCGCTGTCCGTCCTGTCGCACAGTCCTGTTCCTCCGCTGCCGGCGTCGAGTGCGCAGATGTCGTCCGGCCGGGACGCGGTCGGTCCGGCAGATCTGTGCGGGCCGTCACGGCCGGAGGTCAGTTCGGTCGACCTTCACCGATTGCGGGTCCAGCGGCTGTAGGCCGCAACGCAACTTCCTGGCCTTGGCGAACCACTGTCTCCCCTTTCCCGGAGCCGGCTGGTTCGCGACGACGCTCACCCTTCGCATCCGCCATGGCCCGCAGCAGGCAGGCATGGCGGGGACTAGGACGTTCCATGGGACTCGGACCAGACGGCACCCCCACGCCAGAACAGAACATCGAGAAGCGGCCATCGAGCGCCTCCCCGCGACGCCGATTCCTGGTCGGCGCAGTAGCCGCGGTCGGCGGCACAGTGGGCATCGCGGCCTGGGCATCGCGGAACAAGGTGGACGACACCCAAGTCACCGCGTCTACCCAGACGGCGATCATCAAGATCACGCCCGCGAACGGCACTACCGACGCAGGTGTCACAGACGCTTCAGTGACCTGCATCAAAGGCGAACTCACCGACGTCACCCTCGTCGCAGTCGACAATCCCACTCCTGTCAGGGGCTCCCTGTCGGCAGACAAGAAGACCTGGAAGCCGGACTCCCCGCTTGAACGCGGTACCGCCTACAAAGTGACAGCGAAGGCCAAAGACCTACAGGAGCGGGCCCTAACGCAGCGGGCCGCGTTCACCACTGTCTCCGCCGCCAACAGTTTCATCGGCACCTTCACCCCTGAAGACGCCTCGACGGTCGGTGTCGGCATGCCGGTGTCCCTCACCTTCGACAAACCCGTCAAGGACAAGAGGGCCGTGGAGTCCGCGCTGAAAGTGACGAGCAGCAGCGGCCAGCACGTCGTCGGCCACTGGTTCAGCGACACCCGGATCGACTTCCGCCCCAAGGAGTACTGGGAGGCAGGCTCCACCGTCACACTGCGCCTCCGTCTGGCCGGCATAGAAGCAGCCCCCGGCATCAAAGGCATCCAGGACAAGACCGTGTCCTTCACCATCGGCCGCTCCCAGATCAGCACCGTCGACGTCGGCAGACACACCATGACCGTGGTACGCGGCGGAAAGACCATCAAGGTCATCCCCATCTCGGCCGGGAGCACGAAGACCCCCACCTACAACGGCCAGATGGTGATATCCGAGAAGCACAAGGAAACCCGCATGGACGGATCCACCGTCGGCTTCGGAGGTGAATACGACATCCCCGACGTCCCCCACGCCATGCGGCTGTCCACTTCCGGCACCTTCATCCACGGCAACTACTGGAGCAAAGGCGTCTTCGGCACAAGCAACACCAGCCACGGCTGCATCGGCCTAGCCGACACGCAAGGCGCGAACAACCCCCAAACAACCGGCGCATGGTTCTACGCGAACTCCCTCATCGGGGACATCGTGATCGTCAAGGACTCCCCCGACGAGACCATCCGCCCCGATAACGGCCTCAATGCCTGGAACATGCACTGGAACGACTGGGTCAAAGGCAGCGCCCTGAGCTGACTTCGACCCGCCACGCCACGGCTGGCGGCGCGCGGACCACGGGACCTGTAGACACCGCGCCCCGCCAGCCCACACAACGCGAGGAAACAGGGGGCGGGAGGGGCGAATGCACTGTGTCAACAGCAATGGATTCCCCTCTCCTCAGCCCGACCAAGGCACGGTGCCGTCCCCGACCACCAGGATGCCGGGATCTCGACGGGCTCGTCGGCGTGCGCTGCGAGGGCCCGACGCCCGGTGGGTCTGAGAGCGTGCTTTCAGCGCTTCGGATAACCACCAGTCGACTGTCGGCCACATATACGAGCGGCATGACGGACATGGGGCAGGGCTAGGTGGCGGGTATGAGCTGCCGCTGTTGCTGTCCTTGCGAAGCGCGCTCGAGGTCGGGGGTGACTACGTACCGGGCCTGCCGCTTAATGGAGTTGACCCGGTTGGACGCGCGGTTATCGCCTGCTGCGGCAACCACTCCGCCGCAGTGTGCTTCAAGGGTAGCGATGCGATCACGCCGCGACCGGTTACTTCGTTACACCCCAAAGTACGGCGCATGTCGGCCGAATATGACGGTTGTTGGTTGCGTGCGGACACGCACGATCGGAAGATCATCTCGCGGGGTCTTTTATTCGTTTTGTTCCGGCAATGAGGGGCGCAAGGGAGAATGAAACCCAGCAGCCGCTCGGCGGCGAGATGGTGATGCGAGCTGACCGAACGCCAAGTTGCGCAAATAGCCGACAGGATCGACACGCAAAGTTCTTGCACTCTTCAGAACCTGCCCCTGCGCAGCACGACTTGCACGGGCATTGCCATTTGGCTTCGATCCAGTGTTTTCCTTCGGCCGATCATCGACAACGGCATCCAGCGACCTCGGCAGTCACGAGACCGTCAGTCAGGTCATGTTGTGAAGGAGTTAGGTGCAGCTTCTCATGCACATCCTCAAGCGCCGTAATGCAGCTCGCGACCCTTTACCCACCGTCATCGTTCTCCTGACGATGACTAGTGGCATGTTGGACGCCATCAGCTTCTTGGAGCTGGGGCAGGTATTCGTCGGCATGATGACAGGTAACGTCGTAGTTTTCGGACTCGCGCTCGGAGGCACTCTTCAGTTCACCGGGCCCGCACCGCTCCTGGCCATCCTCGGGTTCATGGTCGGGGTGGCGTCAACCGCTTGGACCATCCGTAGACAGCAAGCAGTTCATCAACGGCAGTGGTTCGTGAAAGTCCTTCGCCAGGAGATCATGCTGCTGTTGACCGCTGCGCTCATATCTTGGGCCGTTTCGCCGGACGTTCCCGCGGCCCGTAGCGCCATAATTGGCGTACTCGCATTAGCCATGGGCATGCGTTGCGTGGCCATACGCCGCCTGGCGGTGCCGGGGCTCGAAGCGACCTTCGCTCTCACCGGCGCTTTGATTGCCGCCCTGCATGACGTGTGCACAGGAACACCAACTCACACTCTTCGACGCCTCGGTGTTATCGGTGCCACCACAGCCGGCGCGGCACTGGGGGCTATCACTCTCACATGCCTGGGGACGAGTATCGCCCTGTTGACTGTAGCGTTGACCGTTGCCCTGATCACTGCGGCAACGGTCCTGCATCAGCGGAGGCAGGAGAAAACCCTCGCGCTCGCGCCTTGCCAGCCGGTCACATAGCCGCGTTATCGCGCTCCCTTCAAGCATGGCCCCCGCCGCGACCCTGGGGTCAACTCGACCAGACTGGTGGGCGCCTGAGCCTCGGCCGGAGAGCAGCGCCTGTCGACGATCGCATCGCCGAGGTCGCTATCCACTGCGCCCGCGCCCGGGAGGGCCCGACCGGCCCTCGTCGGCGAGCTCCGCAGTCAGCCCTGCGCGCACCACGCTGAACCCGCCTTCCGCCCGGCAGCCACCCGGCGACGACCATTAAGCATTTGCCTAAAGCCTTTAGGTCACTTACTATCAACTTTATGAAGGAGCTGACTGAGCAAGAGATCCGCGGGGCGTTCGTGAACTGCTCCAAGGGCGAGGCGAAGCGCCTCAACGTCCCACGCGGCCTGGCCGAATACCCCTGGGACGACCTGGACTTCCTCGGCTGGCGCGACCCGCAGGCCCCCGACCGCACCTACCTGGTGGCCGAGACGGAGGACGGGCTCCGCGGCGTCACGATGCGCCTGTCGCACGCGACGTCGTGGCAGGCGAAGCGCACCATGTGCTCGATCTGCCTGACGGCGCACACCGGAGGCGTCTCCCTGATGGTCGCCCCGAAGACGGGGAAGGCCGGGAAACAGGGCGACTCGGTGGGCGCGTACATATGCAGCGACCTGGC
>NZ_JBIVXW010000027.1:0-119410 GCF_044769405.1 Streptomyces sp. NPDC090442 | reverse complement strand
CTCAACTCCCTCGCCGACTACCTCACCAAGGTCGGAACCACAGACCAGAAAACAGAGCAGAATTAACCCTCAAGATTTCTGGCGCATCACACTAGGTTGCGCGCAGGCGAACGTACATACGGAGGTTGTGCTGTGATCGGGCTGGAAGCAATGGCGGGGATCGCGTTGGTGGAACTCGGCATGGTGCTGATACCTGGGCCGAACATGATCTACCTGATCTCCCGCTCGATCGCCCAAGGCCGCCGGGCGGGGCTGACCTCGCTGGCCGGGGTCTTCCTCGGGTTCCTGGTCTACCTCATCGCGGTGTCCGCCGGTATCGCCACCGTCTTCGCGCTGGTGCCGGAGATCTACCTGGCGATCAAGCTCGCCGGCGCGGGCTACCTGCTCTGGCTGGCCTGGAAGGCCATCCGGCCGGGCGGTCGATCCTCTGTCGCGACCCAGGAGTTGACGCCGGACGGGCCCCGCAAGCTCTTCCTGATGGGCTTCCTCACCTGCGTACTCAATCCCAAAGTGGCCGTCCTCTACATCTCGCTGCTGCCGCAGTTCGTCGACCCGTCACGCGGTCATGTCGGCCTGCAGGGACTGCTGTTGGGGCTGACCCAGATCGCGGTGGGGGTCGCAGGCAACGCGTTCTTCATCGTGACGGCCGGCTCCGTCGCCGGGTTCTTCGCCCGACACCCGCTCTGGCAGCGCCTGCACAGCTACGCGATGGGCACCGCGCTCGCGGGCTTCGCAGTCAAGATCGCCACCGAACGAACGGAAGCAGCGGTCGCCCTGCCCTGACGGCTGACGGCTGACGGCTGAGTACTGAGTGCTGAGGACGACCACGCAGGCTGGTTGACCCGTCGTCAGGCGACATGCCAGTAGGACGCCTTCGGGAACTCTTGTGAAGCCTGCGCGAGTTGACGCACTTGAACGGGGCGCGGGAGCAGGCGTCGGTGTCCCAGCTCTCCTCCCAGCAGGCCAGCATGCCGGGTGGTGCTGCTTGGCGAAGCCCACCAGCCGTCGGGCGCAGGAGGTCGGTGGGGAACTTCCGCAACAACGCCGACAGTTCATGTCCATCGGCAGGGCGGGGTCGGTCAGTCCGGCCTCCGTACGGGGGCAGCGCCAGAACATCGCGCAGCCGTTGGGGCGCCCTCGAACCGGGCACCGTCGAAGACCCCGCTGTGGACGCGCTTGAACGCCTCGCGGGTCAGGAAGCGGTCACCGGCCCGGTGTGCCGGCCACGCACCGGTCCGCAGCCGGAATACGGTCCAGGTCCTGGCGGTGTTGTGCGGGCTGCGGGCTCCTCTGCGAGCAGGCGCCGCACCTCTTTCGCGTACAGCCGGGGGCGTGGGGGCGGTCGGCCCTCGCAGCGGCCGTCGTGGAGCGGCGCGAGACCGCCCGGCGCGGCCGGCCAATGAGGAGTAGCGGCGGGCCTGGACGGGGCCGGTCGCCCTCCGGCCGGTCAGCGGGTTGGGGCGGTCCAGCACCACGACCCGCAAGTCCGCCGAGGCGGCCGCGACCAGGCAGTCGTAGAGCGTCCAGATGTAGCTGTAGAAGCGGGCGCCGACGTCCTGGATGTCGAACAGGACGGTCTCCACGCCCGATTCGGAGAAGATGCCGATGAGTTCCCGGGTGGGCTTGTCGCAGATGTCGTAGATCGGCAGCCCGGTGGCCGGGTCGTGGTGACGGCCCTTGAAGCCCCCACCCTGCGTGGTACCACGGAAGCCGTGCTCGGGGGCGAACACGGCAGTGAGGTGGACCCGGGGGTCGGCGTGCATCACGTCCACGATGTGTCGCACGTCGTGGGTGACGCCGGTGGAGTTGGTGACGACGCCGACCCGTTGGCCGTCCAACAGCCGGTAGCCGTCCGCGGCCAGGTGGTCGAAGCCGGTGCGCACCCGCCGCCCACCCAGCCGCGGCACGGCCCGGACGGGGCTCGCGGCGACCGCCGCCGAGGCCACCTGAGTCGCCGCCAGGCTCCCTGACAGAACACGTCTCGACACAGCCATCGGCACACCTCGGTGAGCAGTGGTCGACCCGATGGGCGCCGCGGGCACGCTACCGCTGCCGCTTCCGCAACTCGTGCGCGCCTCGCCTTCTACCTCCGGGCCGGCTTGCGCTTCTCCGCCGTAGCCCCCGACCCGGCCTCGCTCCCGTCGGTGTCCGAAGCCAGCGAATCCCGGCTATCAGACCGTCTTGATGACCCCGCCGTCGACGAGGATGTCGCTTCCGGTGATGGCGCCCGCCCGTGGAGAGGCGAGGAACGCGATCGTCGCCGCGACTTCCTCCGGCTCGATGATCCGGCCGATGCTGATGCCCGCATCCTGCGGGAGACCGGCGAGCAGTTCGTCCTGCCCGATCCCGCGTGACCGCGCAAGGGCGCCGGCGAGGCTGTCCGCGTCCGTCCAGTTCCTCGTGCGCGTCGGCCCGGGGCTGACCGTCACCGCTCGCATCCCGTGTGAGGCGTACTCCTCGGAGAGCGCCTTGGTGAGATTGGTCAGCCCGGCCTTGGCGACGCCGTAGTCGATCGGCGGGTGGGCGATCCGGGCACCGATCGAGGAGACGTTGACGACCACTCCGCCGCGGCGCAGCAGGGACGGCACGAGGGACCGGGTGACGCTGACAGCGCTGAGCAGGTTGAGCTCAAGGGTACGGATCCAGGCGGCGGCGTCGATGGTGGCGAATCCGCCGAGGTGGCTCGGATCGCCGTCTCCGGGCGCGAGGCCGCCGGCGTTGTTCACGAGCAGGTCGAGCCCCTCCGAGGCCCAGGACTCGGCCGCGGAGGCGAGGGAGGTCACCCCGGCGGGTGTTGTGAGGTCCGCGCTGACCGTGAGGTCCACGACCTCCGCCATCTCGGGGGTGGGGACCCGCGCCACGCCGAGGACTCGTACGCCCTCGTCGGCGAGCAGGCGCGCTGTCGCCAGGCCGATCCCCTTGCTCGCGCCGGTGATGACCGCCGAACGGTCTTTCAGCTTCAGATCCATCGCAGTGTTCCTGTCTTCCGTCTGCCCTCTCACGGAGGTGTTGTCGGGCCCTGGTAACCAGCTAAGTTCGCACCCGGCCTTACGTCTACTGCAAAGATCGCAAGCATGGTTCTCGCCAGATGAAAACGACAGGAGCCGAGCACGGTGGCCGAAGAACTGGATCTCAATCTGCTGCGCGTCTTCGACGCGCTCATGGACACCGGCAGCGTGTCCGCGGCGGCACAGCGCCTACATCTGTCGGTGCCGGCGACCAGCCGTGCGCTGGGGCGTCTACGGCGGGCCCTGGGCGATCCGCTCCTGGTGCGGGCGGGCAGGGGACTCGTACCGACGCCGTTCGCACTCCGGAGCGCCGGTCGGGTCAGGGAACTGCTCGAAGCCGCGGCAGGACTGTTCACCGACAGGACCGACGATGAGCCACAGAACTGGCGGCGGTCCTTCGCCGTGCGTCTCAACGACGGCCTGTCTCCTGTGCTGGCCCCGCGGCTGATCAGCCGGATCGCTGGTGAGGCGCCGGATGTGACGCTCCGGTTCCTCACCGACGACTCCGATCATCCGGAGGCTCTGCGCAACGGCTCGATCGATCTCGATATCGGACTGGCGCGCACGCCCGTTTCCGATGTGCGCGTGCGACGGCTCTATGTGGACCGGTTCGTCGCCGTGGTGTCCTCGCGGTCGAAGCTCGGGCGAGCCGGCCGACTCACGGTCGACCAGTTGTGTCACTACCCGCACGTGTCATCCCAGGGGCAGCCCGTGAGCCTGCTCGACACCGCGCTGGAGCGGATCGGACGCTCGCGTCGAGTCGTCGCCTACTTGCCGACCTACGCGGTGTCGTCCCTGCTCGCCTTGGAGGACGAGATCATCGTCGTGGTCCCCCACGTCCTCGCACGGCATCTCATCGAGCGCCATGTCCCGGTGCGGTGGCATGAGCTGCCGCTCGCGCTGCCCAGCCTGCCGGTCGACCAACGGTGGCACACACGCATGGACGGTGACTACCCGTCACAGTGGCTCCGGAGCCATGTCGCGGCAGCTCTCGAAGGGGTCACGTCCCATCGTTCGGTGTAGCGGTTCCACGACGGTCTTGGCATCGCCTCGACACCCGCGAGAGGCGTGGTGAACGGTGCGGGCCCGGGATGTAGAGCAGCCGTTGACCATGTGCCGCCGGCAAAGCGATCAGTAGCGCTGCTCCTCCGGCGTTCAGGTCGACGGCCCAGGTCACCGGGCTGGCTTCGGCCAACGCCAGGACGCTGCCTATCAGTTCCAGCAGCTCGGGCCCATCGTTGGCGAGGCGGCGCGACGGTAGTCGCCCGGAGCTGGAGGCGCGGGGGTCCGAGAAGCACTCGCACGACGTTCCCGAGTGGATCACGTCGCCCGTCACCGGCGGGTCGGAGGCGTATGTGTCGTGGGTCGTTGAGGAGACGGCCAAGGGCTGACGAACGACCGCAGCAGTGTCCTGAGCCTCCTCATCTGTCCCATGCCGGGCTCGGCTCAGGCTGCGAACTGTCGTAGGTGAAGCGCGAGTTCTCTCGCCGTCAGGGAGCCACTCAGCGATCTTCGCGGCACGCTCCTTGCCCCTCGTGTTGGGTTTGGTCTGTGTCGCAGCAGCGAACTGGCGTGACCCGTAGACGCCTTGGTCGACGTCGCCTCCGCACAGCGGAGCCGCGGCGAGGTCACCGAGGACGACAACCCCGCCATCCGGACCTCCCCAAGGCGTTTGACCGCGGTGCCGGCTGTGGCGGCGAGTTCGGGCCGCCCCAACTGTCCGTACACGGAAAAGTCCGGCACTTCGGGAGGCGGGCGTCCGGTTCCGCAACCGGCCTCGCGAGTGCCGCGTCCCCCGTGTGCGAGGACTCGGAGCGCCGGACGAAGCGGAAAGGACAGCCGATGCTGAGCAGTTCGTTGGGTGCGGCGGGGTGCGGCGGGGTTGCCCTGCTGCTGCTCGGCTTCGCGGTGCGGGAGGCGGCCGTGGTGCGGCGGCTGAAGCGCACCGGTATTCGCACTCGGGGTGTCGTGGTCGACCACACGCGGGACGACGACTTCTGGGTGCCGATCATCGCCTTTGTCGACCAGCAGGGACACCGCGTGGAGTTCGAGCGCCAGATGCGCGGGACCGGGATGAACTTGGCGAGGGGGCTGGAGGTTCAGGTGGTGTACGAGGACGGGAAACCCCAGACCGCACGGGTGCTCAGGCGGAAGGACACGGTGGCGCCGGTGGTGTACCTGCTGCTGAGCGCGGTGGCCTTCGCCGGCGGCGCCGTACTGCTCGCCCTGAAGAGCTGACTGCGGCTGCCCCGTCCCACAGTCTTCGGAAGGTGCGGCTCCAGCCCCGCCCATGCGAGGTCCGAAAGACCACCCCGCCCCGCGCCGAGCGGAACGAGGCACCAGCGCCGACGCTCATGCGACCCACCGGACAGGCCGTGGGGAAGTTCGGTCAACGCGCCATTCAGGGGTCCTCCGTCTCACGATTCGCCGGACACGGCCAACGGTTTCCCCACCACGGCCGACGGGGTCCTGGCAGTGCTGCGGGACGGCCTGGGCCTGCGCTACGACAGCCGGCGCTGGCGGGACGGGCAGATGACCTCGTCCCCCTCGGCGCGGCCGGCCGCCGTGCAGACCCAAGTACGCGTCGGGGCCGGCGAACGCCTCCAGGAGGACGAACCCGTGGGGGTCGTCGGCGCTGCGGGACCACTCGAAGAAGACGTTGCCTTGCTCGGCACGGGTGGCCTTGGTGAAGTCGTCGACGCGGGTGAGCCAGTTGGCGCTGTGCTCGGGGCGTATGCGGTACTTGACGGCGATGAGGATCACGCGGTGTTCCTTGGGGTGTGGGGATCGGTCTTGCCGGTTGCGCTACGGGTGTTCGGGGTTGGGTCAGAGGTAGGCGATGCCGTGGGCGCCTTGTAGTTGGGCGGTGTCGCCGGGGTCGATGTCGAGGACGTGCAGCGGGGTTCCGGTCCGTAGGTCGATGACGTGCAGGGTGCCGGAGCGGAGGTTGGCGACGAAGGCCCGTTCGCCGTCGGGGGTGCTGCGGATGGTCAGGGGCACCTTGCCGACGTCGGTGGTGACGTGGGGTGCCAGTGTGCCGGGGGTGCCTTCGGGGCGGTGGACGGCGAGTTGGCCGTCGGCGGGGGTGCCTGGTGCGCTGAAGCGGACGAGGCCGGTCAGGACCTGGCCGTCGCGGGTGACGTGGACGGCGGACGGGGGGTGCGGGAGCGGGAGCGTGGCGGTCACCTGGTCGCGTTCGGTGTCGATGACCTTCAGCGCGGCCGGCGGCTGATCGGCGTCCCCGCCGGCGTAGTTGATCATTGCGGCGGTGGCGTAGAGCCACCTGCCGTCGGGGGCGAGGGCGATCTCCTCGGTACCGTGCGGCATGGGGATGCGCCCGGTGAGCGTGCCGCGTTCCAGGTCCAGGACGGATACGAACGGGGCTTCCTTGTTGGCGGTGTACGCCTTGGTTCCGTCCGGGGTGACGGCGAGCCAGTGCGGGCCGGACGCACCGACCGGGACGCGCGCGGTGATCTTGCGGGTGGCGGTGTCGATCGCGAGGACCGCCCCGCCGCCGTTCTCGCCCGCCTCCACGGTGGCGTAGAGGAGGCCGTGGGAGGTGTCGAGGGCGAGGCCGTGCGGAGCGTGTTCGGGGTCGAGGGGGATGACGTCGAGCAGTTCGCGGCGGTAGGGGTCGATGACGGAGATCTCGTGGGCCTTGGCGCCGGGCGCGGTGTAGACGCCGGAGCGGTAGGTGTGTGAGACGTACAGCAGGCCCTGGTCCGGGTCGGCGGCGATCTCGTGCGGCTGCGCGATCACGGGCAGGTCGCCGAGCGGCTCGTAGGTGAGGCCGTCGAAGAACCGCAGTGCCTGGCCGGTGGAGGTGACCACCGCCAGTACCGGACGTCGGGGTGCGGCGGCGCTCACCGGGCGGTGCCTGGGAAGTCGGCGCGGCGGATGAACTCGATGACCTCGCCGTCCAGTCCGTAGACGAACGCTATGCGGATGGTGCCGTCCGGGTGTCCGTTCTGGCCGGTCTGGGTCAGGTCGGCGGGGGCCTGCAGTGCGCGGGCGCCGTGCGCGAGGGCGTGGGCGTATGCGGCGTCCACGTCGTCGGTGCGCAGTGCGATGTGCAGCAGCGCGTTGTGGGCGGCGCGCGCCTCGTCGCTGGGGGCGGGGGCGGCGTGGTCGGGGTGGGCCGGGCCGCCGGGGACGGCGGTGGTGGCGTCGAACAGCTCCAGGTAGCTTCCGTTGCCGGCGTCGAGGAAGGCGGAGCGGCGCACGGCGCCCGGCGAGGTCCATTCGTAGGCGACCGTGAAGCCGAGGGCCTCGCGGTAGAAGCGGACGGTAGCCTCGAAGTCGGCGGCGCGGAGGGCGAAATGGTCGAATCCGCGGTGCAGTCGGGGGGTGGTGTTCATGGCGATCGGGGTTCCTTCTCATCCCGTTCGTGCAGAGACGCCCTCCACGCTAGGAGCACCCCAGACATAGAGCAAAGAAGAAATTTCAAATAAAGCCATAGTCTTGCGCTATGTCTAGTCTTGGGCTATGTCCGCGACCCTCCGGCAGCTCGAATACTTCCTGGCCGTCGTCGACCACGGTTCCATCACCGAGGCCGCCGCCCACCTGCGTATCAGCCAGCCCACCCTGTCCCAGCAACTCAAGGCTCTGGAGCGCACCGTGGGCACCCCACTCTTGGAGCGCACCCCGCGCGGCGCCCACCTCACCCCCGCGGGCCGTGCCTTCCTGCCCGGCGCCCGCCACTCCCTCGCGGGGGCCGAGCGCGCTACGGGAGCCGCGCGCGCCGTCGCCGGCATGATCCACGGGGAGCTGCACCTGGCCACGGTCCTGTCCGTCGCGCTCGGCGTGGTCCCCTCCGTCCTGGCCGCCTGGCACGACCGTCACCCGCACGTCGATGTCGTGCTGCACGAGTACGGCGATCTCGACGGGTTCGCCGCGTCCATCGCCGGCGCCATCGCCGACGTCGCGATCGGGCCGCTGCCGGCAGACTGGGACGGTCCCCATCACCCGCTGGGCGCCGAGGAGTTCGTGGTGATCGCCCCGCCCGGCGACCCGCTGACCGGACGCCGCACCGTCCGCGCCGCCCAACTCGCCGACCGTCGCTGGGTGTTGTACGGACCGTCGCACGGCCTGTCGGCAACCGTCAGCCGCCTGTGTGCCGAGGCCGGGTTCACCCCCCGTGCCGCCATCCGCTCCACCCAGACCGCGGCCCTCCCGCGTCTCGTCGCCGCCGGCCTGGGCGTCGCCGTCGTCCCCGCCAACATCCTCACCCCCGACTTCCCCGGCGCCGTCCTCCACCTCGTCCCCCGCCACCGCCGCACCCTGGAGGTCTTCTCCCGCCCCGCACCGCACCCCCTCATCGCCGCGTTCCTCACCACGGCCCGGGACCACGCCCGCGTCCATCCCGAACACCTCACCGGTCGTGGCCGATGAGGCGGATCGGGAGCTTGGGCGCGTCCGATGGCTTGAAGAGCGTGCGCGGAATGGTGGGGTGCGGGGCCGGATAGGAGTGCGGACACGGAGTCTGGCGCCAAGACGAGCCGATGCCCGGTCCAGGCTGGCGGCTGGCGGCCCCATGCCGCGCTCTTCCGTACAGCTGAAGACTACTGGCCTGTCCCGTAACGGAGCCCGTCGAGGATCAGGTCGAGGAGGCGGCCGGCTCGTTCACGTTGGTTGGGGGCGCTTGTGATCAGTGAGACGCCGGCGAGGCTGAAGCCGACGTCGAGGGAGTCGACGTCCGAGCGCAGGACACCGGCTTCGACGCCGGCGTGCAGGAGGGCGTCGATCGCGGTGCGGAGTTTGTCGAGAGACTCGGCGAAGGGGTCCGCGCCGGAGGCAACCGCGGCTCGCAGGGCGTCTGCCATGCCTTGCTTGGCGGCCAGGTAGTCGATGAACTTGTCCATCCACAGACGCAACGCCCGGTCCGGAGGGAAGTCGGCCAGCAGTTGTGCGGCGCCGTCGCAGACGCGGGCCAGTTCATTGCGGTAGGCCGCCTCGACCAGCGCCTCGCGCGTGGGGAAGTGACGGTAGAGCGTGGCCGAGCCGACGCCCGCGGCTCTGGCGATCGTGTCAATCGGAACGTCCGCACCCTCCTCGGAGAAGGCCCGCACGGCCGCTTCGAGGATGCGCTCCCGGTTGCGCCGGGCATCGGCCCGCAGCGGGCTCGGCTGACTGGTCAAGGCTGTTCCCTTCGTCGGGAGACCAGTCTATCTGGACAACCGGGGAGTTCCCCGTTTAACGTTGGCGACTAAGTGGGGAATCCCCCGGTTAGCTCTTGAGTCGAAGTTCGAGGAACAAGGAGACCGTCATGGCCAGCGAGAAAACCGTCCTGATCACCGGCACGTCCTCCGGCATCGGCCTGGCCACCGCCCTGGCCACGGCCCAGGCCGGCTGGACCACCATCGCCACCATGCGCGACACCGACAAGGCCCAGGCCCTACTCCAGGCCGCCGCCGAGAACGGGGTCGCCGACCGTATCCACGTCAAGCGCCTGGACGTGGTCGACCCCGAGAGCATCACCGCCTGCCTGGACGAGGTGATCGCCGAGCACGGCCGCCTCGACGCACTCGTCAACAACGCCGGCGCGGCCCAGATCGGCACCATCGAACTGATGCCCCTCGACGACGTCCGCACCACCATGGAGGTCAACTTCTTCGGCGTGGTGGCCACCACCCGCGCCGCCCTGCCCCACCTGCGCGCCGCCCAGGGCCGGGTGATCACCGTGACCAGTGTCGGCGGCGTGGTCGGCCAGCCGTTCAACGAGGCGTACTGCGCGGCCAAGTTCGCCGTCGAGGGCTTCATGGAGTCCCTGGCACCCGTCGCCGCCACCGTGGGCGTCGATGTCACCGTGGTCGAACCGGGCGCGGTGGCAAGTGAGTTCGTCGCCAACCTCGGCCTCGACATCCCCGCCCAGCTCGCCGAGGCCGGGCCTTACGCCCCGGCCCTCAAGGCGTACATCGCCCGCACCCGGGAATCCTTCGGCAACGCCCAGTCCCCCGCCCAGGCCGCCGTCCCGATCATCGAGGCCCTGACCGGTGACCACCCGGCCTTCCGCGTCCAGACCTCAAAGTGGGCCCGCGAGTTCGTCGGCACCACGATCGCCGACCTCGATGGCTCCGCCGTCCAGGCCCTCACCCGCGCCTGGCTCCGCTGACCGACTCCATGGCATCGGACGCGAAGCGTGGGCCAACGGTGGTTACACCAGCTGACTGGCCGCCTGGGCAAAGGGTCACGTCCGCGATGTGGTTGGCAGTAAGGCGGGAGATCGCGGCGGGCCACTGGGCACAGAGGAGCAACAGCAGGCCGACGAAGCGGTCTTCGGGAACGGGAGGCCGAGCAGGCCAACAAGCCCCCTCCCGCCTGCATACGGTGGGGAGTTCCACGCCCGACCCAGCGAGCCGCATAAGCGCAATACCGATGCCGCCCGAGCTTCGCCGGATCACGCGACACCGATCCCAGACACTCCGACGGACCCCTGAACGAGGCAGGACAGGCCCTCCATCGGCGCTTCACCGCACGCGGTCAAGACCCGGAGTTCCCGGCGGGTTGAGCACGCGGGCACCAAGAGCGGAATGAACCGTTTCTTGAACTCCCGTGCCCTATCCGCCCGTTCGCTTGCCTGCCAGGGTTCTCCCCGTACCACTGAGACACGGGGAGAGAGGACTCTCGGTGAACCTAAAGGTGAGATCGGCACTGGTGGCCGGCGCACTGACGGCCGCGGCAGTGGCGGGAACCACGGGCACCGCCCAAGCGAACACCTACCAGTACAACGTGATGCTCCAGGACTACGCCACCGGCCGCTGCCTGGACTCCAACGGCGGCGATGTCTACACCAATCCGTGCCAGCCCGGTAATCCATGGCAGCGGTGGAACGTCGTGTCCTACGACGGCAACGTCGGCGGCTACTACGACCGGGTGGAGATCGTCCACCGCAAAGAGGGCAACTGCCTGCGAGTCCAGTGGTCGCATGACATCCAGACCGGCGACTGGTACGCAACCCGCGCGGCCGGGTGCAACTCAAGCGACTACCACGACCAGTGGAACATGACCTGGGTCGGTAACAACTCCGGCAACCCTCGCAACAGTTGGCAGTTCGCCAACTACCAGGCGGACTGGAATCTCAACAGGGTGCTCTGCCTTGATCGCGGGCAGGACGGACACCGGAATCAGTTGCTGTGGGATCAAGGCCACCCCCAGGGCGCCCAGGTCGCCAAGACCACCTGCTACAACCACACCAACCGGTACCAGATGTGGAACATGGTCCATTAATCCACGTCAAAACCACCCGGCTCGGGGTCCGACCGCCAGACATCGCAGGGTGCGGATCCCGAGCGACGCCACAGGCGAATAGCCGCACAGGCCACCGCGCCATGGAAGCCATACGCTCTTCTGCCGAAGCGCGGGGCTACGGCGCGGGCTTGTAGATCGTTGGTCGACGCCGAGGGGCCGGCCGCCCGCGCTACCGCGGCGTTGGCGGTTGGCCCGCCGATCCTCACCATCGGGAACGGTGTACTTGATCTGCCGACGCCGCGGATACCGGCGGTGCCAGCGGGACGGGTACGCCCCGTCGCCACCCAGGTGATCAAGGCGCGTGCGCGGATGACCACCGGCCGTACGCGGGACACGGATGCGTTCGATGGACCTTCCAGGTCGGCCCGCTATGGGACCGTCCCAAGGCTTCCCCGACCGATGTTGAACGAGCTGACTACGTCGTCGTCCGGGGATATACACCGCGCCGCGTACACGGCGAAAGCAGCTTCTGCCACCGGCAGGGTCAGTCGGTACGACGCGGTTGCGACAGGCTCGCGCCGGACTGCGGCCCTGGCATCGTGAACAGCGGGTTGCCGATCTCGACGACCACCTCGTGGACGCCGTCGCCACGTCGCCGGCCTCCCGTTGATCGAGCGTGCGCGAGGGGCCTCAGAGCTGTGCCGCGTAAAGGTCAGCTAAGTATGGCAATGGCCATAGAACGACATGGCTATACCATCTTGGACATGGCGCCCAAATCCGTCCCAGACGCCGCCTCCGAGGCCAACGAGCGGATACGCGCGTTCATGGCCGCCCGTGCCAGCCGGGCACTGTCCCCGGAGGAACAGGCCGAGTACGAGCAACTGCTCGCCGACTGGGCGGACTCCGTACCTGACCGCCCGGCCTCAAGCTGAACGACGGACCACCCCGTCCGTGCCGAACTTGGGTTCCAGCGGTCGATGCCGCACCGCGGCTACGGCCGGACGCCGCGACCTGTCCAGCCCGCTCCTGCTGCCACACCTATGGCCGCGGCCAGGCCGAGCACCACATGATCCCAGGCTGGCCACGCTCGATCGTCGCCGCGCTGGAGACTGGCCGCAGCTCCTGGACCACGGCGCTCGACGCGATCCGGCTTGCCGCAGGGGCACCCGACTCGCCAACCACGACGCGTTTGGCCTCATCGATCTGGCAGCAGAACCCTGGGTGCTCGGCTGCCTGAAGACCGAGGCATACCTCCGCCGCTTCGCCGAGCGCGCCGGGGACCCCACGTCACCGCGCTCATTCACGCCCTCCGCGAGCAGACGATGCAGCACAACGGACATTGATCAACGACTCGATTCAGCGACAGCCCATCGCGTGCCTCCGTCGTCCGCGCCGCATCCGGGGTGCGCTGCCGATCAGGGACGCTGTGCTCTTCCCAGCTGTCAGTTTTCGGCAAGTGGCAGGCCGGTCGCGAACGTTGGTGTGGGCGCGCCGGGACGTTGGCAGAATGCGACCCATGAAGATCACCAAGTACGGTCACGCTTGCGTGCGGGTGGAGAAGAACGACCGCGCGATCGTCATCGACCCGGGTGTGATGACACCGGAACTCGCCGCAACCGCAGGCGTGGAGGCTGTCCTCATCACTCATGAACACTTTGATCACTTCGATCCGGAACGCTTGCGTGGCATCGAGTCAGCCATCTACACCTGCGCGGGGGTTGCCCGTCATCTGGAGGGACTTGGCGAGCGCGTGCATGTCGTCCATGACGGCGACGAGTTCACGGTCGCGGGCTTCGAGGTGTCGGTGGTGGGCGAGAAGCACCACTTCAGTCACCCGGATACGCCTCCGGTCGACAACGTCGGATTCCTGATCGACGCGGAGGTCTTCCACCCAGGTGACGCACTGACGGTGGTCGACGCACCGACGCTCTTGCTGCCTGGTCAAGCCCCATGGCTGACGACGCCGGACATGATCGACTACCTGCGCCGTATCGCACCACTGCGCGCCTATGCCATTCACGATGGGCTCATCAACGAGTGGGGGCAGAAGGTCCTCGACAGTGTCCTGTCCATGGAGGCTGACAGGGCCGGTACCGATATCCGGCGTCTCTTGCCCGGCGAGAAGGTCGAGGTGTGACCGTCGACTGCGCGCGTGTGCGGCTCGTGGCGCGAAGGGTGCCTTGACTGGTTACGGAACTTGTAGGCACGGTGTCGTCAGGGTGACCTGACTGTATTGCGCCTTGTGGTGGCGTCGCGGAAGAGTCAACGGTCTCCGGCTCGATCTGCGGCAACGCTCACGGCCAGCCGGTCCGCGGCCGCGTAGCGCGGCCGCGGACCGAAGGCTGGTGTCGGACCGTCTCGTCGTGCAAGAGCTGTCACAGCTGGCACGCGTGTGGAACGCGGTGCCTGCTGCCCGGAAGCTCATGAGGTGTTGGGTGTCAGGTGATGTCCAGGACAGCCTTGCCGTGGAGTCGGCGGCCGAGCAGGGCGTCGATGGCGTCAGCGGCCTCATCCCAGGTGCCGCGCCAGGAGATGTGCGGGGTGAGTTCGCTGGTGGCGACCTGGTGGGCGAGCCACGTCAGGTCGCGGGCGAGTCCGGTGCAGGCGAGCAGGAAGAACGTGGTCAGGGATCGGTCGTGCCGTCCTTGGTCGCCGTAGAGGGCGCCGTAGGGGAAGGTTTCGTCTTCGTGGGCGGAGTGCCCGACCGCGACCAGTGAGCCGCCTTCGGCCAACCTGCCGTAGGCGTCGACGAGTTGCCGTCCTCCCACGAGATCCACCACCCCATCCACAGGTTCCGTGACATCGAGCGGTTCGGCCACGATGTCGTGGGCGCCCAGCGCGCGCAGGCTGTCGCCGTGCCGTTGCGGGTTCCCGGTGGAGGCCGTCACGTGGGCCCCGCCGCGGCGGGCGAGTTGCACCGCGTAGCGACCCGTGCCGCCGGTGGCGCCGGTGATCAGGACGCGCCTGCCCAGGATGGGGCCGAGGCGGTGCAGGGCACGCAGTGCGGTGGTGCCGGCGATGGGAATCGTACTGACGGCTCCGAGGTCAGCGTCGGTCGGCACGACCCCCATCAAGTCGGTATCCACGGCTCGGAGTTCGGCCCATCCGCCGGTCGGACCCATGGTCACCACGCGGGTACCGGCAGCCGGACCGGAACCGTCGGCTGCCGCGCGTTCGACTACTCCGGCCGCGTCCCACCCCAGGACCGTGCCGTCAGCGGCTTCCTGGAGGCCGATCCGCACCTCGCCGTAGTTGAGGGAGGTCGCCTCGACCCGCACCAGGGCTTGATGCGGGGCGGGATCGGGATCGGCGACCTCGCCGAGGCGAAGCCCGGCAGGGGCAAAACGGTCGACAACCAGAGCACGCATGGCGGTGCACCTCTCGCGAGACGACAGGAAGCACAGTTATGCCACTGAGTGGCACATGCCTGCAAGTGGCATTCACCTCTCGGGTACGCTTCCCTTCATGGGGAATCCGCGTCCGTCACCCGAACCCGCAGGCCGACTGCCGCTGCGTGAACGCAAGAAGCAGCGCACGCGCGAAACCCTGGTCGACACCGCCCTGGAACTGTTCACCGAGCGAGGCTTCCAGGGCGTGACCCTCGACGAACTCTGCGATGCGGTGGACACCTCCAAGCGCACCTTCTTCCGGCACTTCAGCAGCAAGGAAGACGTCGCCATGACACCGCTGCACGACCTGTGGCGGGCCTTCCTGGACGACTTGGAAACCCGCGAGCCCGACGGCGGCCCGCTCCTGGACCTGCTGCAAGAGGCCCTGCTCAACGCACTGGACCGCATGCCCGCCGACCAGTGGCCCCAACGCGTTCTGCTCAACCGTCAGTTGGCCGAGCAGACTCCGTCCATGGAAGCGCACGGCCTGCGCTTCTGTCGCGACACCACCCGCACCGCACTCGACGTCCTCCACCGACGGCTCGGCCTCGTCACCGCGCAGGACCCGCGCCCACGTCTGGCCATCGACATGCTCGTCGCCTCCTTCCACTGCGCACTGGACAGTTGGACGGCCCTACCGGAAACCGCCACCCGCAGCACTCTGGCCACCCACCTGCGCGCGACCTGCTCAGCCCTCCCAGAGAGCCTCACCCTCTCGACCGCCACGAAACCCCAGTCACACCATTCCTGACCCAGGCTTCCTGGCAACGGGCGCCGCACCCCCTCCCGCGTCTGCCTGCCGCGGCAACCGTCGTACGGCGAGACAGCCCGTCACCAGCCCTCGGTCCGTGGCCGCGTCATGTAATGAGGACCGGCTGACCGTGAGCCGTGACACGTCAGTTGGAACTTGGCCACGCGACGTGGAGTCGGAAAGGGAAGGTCAGCCGAACCAGCGGAACGTGATCGTTTCCGGAAAGCGCCTTTCCAGAAGTCTCGCTGTGATGAAGTGGCCCTCCCGCATCCGAGTCGAGAGAGGCCGCCGTGTCCCGAACGCCGCAGGAGATCTTCGAGAGCTACGTATACGCCGGTGCCCTGACCCGGAATGCCGATGCCCTTGCCGAGAACTTCACCGAGGACGCTCTCTTCGAGGCACCGCTCATGCCTGTCGGCGCTGCGTTCCCCAGGAGGATGGTGGGGCGCGAGGAGATCCGTAGCGTGATGGCGGCGTACTACGAGCAACAGGTGGAGGGCGATCGCTCTCCGAACCTTGAGAAGTCGGGACACGTGCTGCACACCACCTCCGATCCCGATGTGTTCATCGCCGAGATCGACACGGTCTTCGACGGGGATGGAACCGACGCAACTGTCTCGCTGGTACAGATCTTTCGCCTCCGCGACGAGAAGATCGCTCGACTGCGTGACTACTTCGCGCCTGAGCTGATGAGCTGAGGACGTCCGCAATGACGTGTGGCGACACGGTCTCACCGGGCCGTGATGGTAGGGGGACGCGCTGCGCGGCACCTTGCTGCCGCCTGGCCCAGGGGGCGAATTCTGCGCCAGGGCTGGCCGGTTACCGGCATACGCGGCGCCCGGGACCGTCACTGTGGCGCGGGTGGCGGCCCCTGTGCCCATTCGAGACCACGGACCCCGGGGCGGCCGGATTCCCGTGCGGATTCGCGCCGTGTCTTCAGGGCACCAGGAGTTCGATGGCGACCTTCAGGCGTTCGAGGTAGAACTCCCGCGATGCGGCCTGGTACTTGAGGCCGATCGATGCGCTGATCATCGTCTGTGCGACGGGGGTGGCCGCCTCTTGCCCTGACTCGACGGCGATCGCGTCCGTGATCAGTTCCTCGAAACGTCGCCGAGTGGTCTCTGCGATCTCCCCGAGGAGGTCGGGATTGTCCTCGATGACCACGGCGGCCTCGCGCGCCAGCGGGCCTACATAGCGGCCCGCCCATCGGTCGAAGGCTTCGGCCAGGCGCTCCGGAAGAGGGCGGTCGACATCGTCCAGGACGTGTTCGACCGCTGCGATGTCGCGTTCCAAGGTCTGGGTGACCGCGGCGCGGAACAGAGCCTCCTTCGAGGAGAAGAGGAAGTAGAGCCCGGGGCGGGAGATGCGGGCCGCCCGCGCCACTTCCTCCATCGAGGTCTTCCGGTAGCCGAATCGCGCGAACGTGGCCAGAGCGGAGTCCAGAACCGTGGTCCGACGGTCTGTATCGGTGGTCGGCGACGGCAGGGGGTGGGCCTCGGGGCTGCTCATGGGGCGAGCATAGGAGCGAGAAACCAACTATACAAGTTCAGTCTAGTGTGTATAGCCTCGCTGTCATGACGGCTCGCGAAACTCTCTCCACGTCCTTCACCGCTTCCAGCACGGCGGACGAGGTGGTGCGGACCGTCGACCTCACCGGCATCCGCGCGATCGTGACGGGAGCTTCCTCCGGAATCGGGGTCGAGACGGCTCGCGCGTTGACCGCGGCTGGGGCGCAGGTGACGCTCGCCGTGCGGAACACGGCTGCGGGGGACGCCGTCGCCGGAACGATCGAGAGCTCGACCGGAGGGATCCGCCCCCGAGTCGTCCGGCTGGACCTCGCTGACAGGGCCACCGTCACGTCGTTCGTCGACGCGTGGAGCGGCCCGCTCCACCTGTTGGTCAACAACGCGGGCGTGGTCACCGGCGGCCTCGAACGGACCCGCGAGGGCTGGGAGTTGCAGTTCGCGACGAACCATCTGGGCCACCTCGCACTCGCCGTCGGCCTGCACGACGCCCTGGCCCACGGAGCGTCAGAACGAGACGGAGCACGGATCGTCTCCGTCAGTTCGACGGCGCACATGCGTTCCGGCATCGACTTCGACGACCTCCACTTCGAACGGCGCGGCTACGACCCACAGATCGCCTACGCCCAGTCGAAGACGGCGAACTCCCTGTTCGCCGTCGAGGCGACCCGTCTGTGGGCGTCCGACGGCATCGTCGCCAATGCGGTGAACCCCGGCGGCGTCGCGACGGGGCTGCAGCGGAACTTCACCGCGCAGCAGAAGAGTTCACTCGACGCAGCCGAGGCCGCCGGAGTCTTCACGTACAAAACGGTCCAGCAGGGAGCCGCCACCACCATGGTCGCGGCCGTCGCCCCCCAGTTCGCCCACTCCGGCGGCCACTACCTCGATGACTCGCAGGAGGCCTACACCGTGCCGAACGACGCCGACCTCGCGCAACACCCGCACGGTGTCAAGGAATGGGCGCTCGATCCCGGTGCCGCCGAGCGACTCTGGGCGGTCTCGACCGACCTGCTCCGCGCCTGACCTCTCGACGCCACGACACCCCGCGTCCGGTCTTTCCCGGCAGTGACGAGCCGGCCGCCCCGGATTCCGCGAGAGTGGCGGCCGGACGTGAGGCGGCGCCCTCGCCGTATGACTGCCCCTTTCCCGTTGTGTGACCGGAAGGTGACCGCCGGGCTTGGCGGCCTGGGGCGCTGTTTGTCTGGGCGCATGAACAACGACAACGGCTTCACCCCGCGACGGAACGATCACGCCAACGACGACCACCACGCCCGCCAGTCCCCGCGCAGTCGCAGTCACGGTCACAGTCCGAGCGCCAGCCGCAGTCGGCGTCCCGGTCGGCGGCGGAGCGTCCTTGCCGCCCTCGTCGCCGTCACGGCTGTGACTGGCGTCGTGCTGACCGCCTGTGGGAAGCCCAGCGGTGGGGACGGTGCCGGGAAGGCGGATGCCACCGAGGCGGTGCAGAAGAACAAGAAGGTGCTGTGGATGGGGGACTCCATCGCCGGTGCCGAGGCGCCGCCGTTGGAGGCCGCGCTGAAGGCGAGCGGTGTGGCGTTCAAGAACGCGGCATCCGACGGAGGCGGCACGGTCGTCGAGGGCGACAAGATGGCCGCGCCGATCGCGGCGGACACCTGGAAGGACGTGGCGAAGAACGTCGGGGAGTTCCATCCGGATGTGATCGCTTACCAGATCACCACCTACGACTGGGGCACGCAGGACCAGCAGCGGGCCTCGTACGAGAAGCTGGCGAAGACCGCAGAGCAGGCGGGTGCCGAGTTGGTACTCGTCTCGGCCCCGCCGTTCAGGATCGACGACTTCTACAAGAAGTTCGAGGGTGCGATCGCCAGCGCGCCGAAGGCGGCCAAGGAGGTCGCCGACCGCAGCGGCGGCAAGGTCCGGTTCCTGGACGCCTCCGCGCTGTGGGGTACCGATGCCAAGGGCGGGAAGGCCCAGCGGGCGTCCGACGGTATCCACTCGTGTCAGCAGGGTTCGGCCGCGTTCGCCAAGTGGTTCACGGATCAGCTCGGCAAGGTCTACGACTTCGCGCCGGCCGCCCCGGAGAAGTGGGCGAACGGCTCGTGGACCGGCGATGCGCGGTACGGCAAGCTCGGCTGCCGCTGAGCCGGGTCGAGCAGCGTCTGGCCCCTCCGCCCCTCCCCCACTCCTCTCCTCCACTCGTTCTGGACCTTCATGTCGTCATCGACTTCGCCTCCGTCCCAGCTCCCATACCCGTCGGGCTCGCACCGTCGTCCGCGTCGCGGGCGCGTCCACGGGCGCCCTCGGGCCGCCCACATCGCCCCGCTCGACGGGCTGCGCGGGCTGGCCGTGTTCGCCGTGCTCCTCTTTCACGCCGGGCACCTGAGTGGTGGCTTCCTCGGCGTTGACCTGTTCTTCGTGCTGTCCGGCTTCTTGATCACGGGGTTGCTGCTGCGCGAGGCGGCGGATCGGGGGCGGGTCGGTCTGGTGGCGTTCTGGGGGCGGCGGGCGCGGCGGTTGTTGCCCGCGCTCGCCGTCGTCGGAGTCGGCACGCTGTTGCTCACCTGGGCGTTCGGGTCGCCGTCCGCGCTGCTCTTCGCCCTCGAAGACGCGCCGTGGGTGGCGGCCCAGGCGGCGAACTGGCACTTCATCATCGAGCAGATCGGGTACTGGAACGCCTCCGGCTCCAGGGTCTTCGCGCACCTGTGGAGCATCGGCGTCGAGTGGCAGTTCTATCTGGTCTGGCCGTTGGTGGTGGCGTGCGTCGGAAGGGGGCGGGGTGGGCACCGGCGGGTCGCGGTCCTCGCGGGCGGCGGGGCGCTGGTGTCGCTCGCGCTGATGCTGCACTTCGGCGGTGCGGTGGACACGACGCGGGCGTACGAGGGCACCGATACCCGGGCGTTCTCCCTGCTGTTGGGCGCGCTGGCGGCCACGGCGCCGGTTCGGAGCCTGGTGGCCCGTATACCCCGGCGTGTCGCGGACGGGGTGTGCGCGGTGTTGGTGTGTGGGATCGGCGCGGCGTGGGTGTTGACGGATGGTCAGAATGCGCCGGGGCTCTTCCGGGGCGGGCTGTTCGTGCACTCCTTGGCGGCCGCGCTGTTGATCGCGCTGCTCGCTCAGGCGCCGGACGGGCGCGCGGGTCGACTGGCCGGCAGTGTGGTGCCGCGCCGTCTCGGTGAGTTGTCGTACAGCCTGTATCTGTGGCACTGGCCGGTGTATCTGCTGTTGCCGCAGACGGTGTTGGGGGTCGGCGGGTGGGGACGCACCGCCTTCGCCGTCGGTGTGTCGCTGTTGGCTGCCTGGCTGACAAAGGTGTGGGTGGAGGATCCGGTTCGGTTCCGGGTGCGGTGGGCGACCGGGCGTCGGGGTCTGTTCGCGGTCGTCGCTGCCGTCGGTGTGGCGGTCGGTGTCTGGGTGGCCGTTCCGCAGCCGAATCCGGGAGCGGGGTCGGTGGACGTGGGGCGGTTGACGGCGCCGTGAGGCGGAGGTGCCCGGCGCCCGGACGACCGGCGGGGAGACTGGGCACGTACGGGAGGAAGGGGCCATGGCCGGTGGACAGGATGAAGGTTACGCACGGGAAGCGTAGTGCCGGCGTGGCTCGGTGGAGCGCGGCGCGGAGGGCGTCGTCCCAGCCCGGCCTGCGGCCGGCCTGCGTTGTCGCGGCCGTGCTGCTCGTCGGCTCGGTGCTCGCCGGCTGTGGTGTCTCCGATGCCGGGCCGGAGGCGGCCGGCGCGCCGGCCCGAGGGGGGCGGGCCGGCAATGCCGACCATTGGGTGCGGGTGTATTTCGCGGCCCCGAACGGCACCTGGCCCGTCGCCCGCGCCGCGCCGGCCGGTGCCGGTCCGCAGCGGGCGTTGGACGAGTTGTTGGCGGGGCCGACCCGTGACGAGCGGGAGCGCGGGCTCAGTACGGCGCTGCCGGCCGGCACGCATCGGGTCCGGGCCGAGGCGGCGTCGCCTGGGACGGTGACGTTGCAACTGCCGTGGCTGGTATCGGAGTTGGATCGTTCGGCGGTGAACCAGTTGGTGTGTACGGCCGCTGCGGCGCCGGGGGTTCCGGGTGGCAGGCCGTCCACGGACGTCGTCGTGCAGGTCTATGAGTCCGGACTGCCTGGGGAGCCGTGGACGGTCACCTGTGACGAGACGGGCGCGGCCGTCCCGGTGGGGGCGCCGCGCGCGAGTCGCTGACGCCCCGAACTCCCGGTGCCACTCGCACCGTCTGTGTATCTTCGCCGTGAATCCGCCGATTGCGCCCCTTCGTGAGTTGCTCCGGGGTAGCGGATGCGTCGACGAGCGAAAGGAGAGGACCGGTCCATGACACGCGTCCTGTTGATCGAGGACGATCCCGCCGTGCGGCGCGGCGTCGAGCTGGGGCTGCGCCGCAGCGGCCACGAGACGGAGGCGGTGGCCACCGGTGAGGACGGCCTGGAGTCGCTCGGGCCGTTCGCGCCGGACATCGTGCTGCTCGACCTGATGCTGCCTGGCATGAGCGGGTTGGAGGTGTGCCGTCGGATCCGCGAGACCAGTCAACTGCCCATCGTGATCCTCTCCGCCCGGGACGACGACATCGACGTCGTGGTGGGGTTGGAGGCCGGCGCCGACGACTACATCATCAAGCCCGCGAGCGGGGAGGTCATCGAGGCGCGGATGCGCTCGGTGCTGCGCCGCGTCGCCCCCGCGCAGCCGGACGGAGACGCCTCCGGCCAACTCCTGGTCCACGGTGACCTGGAGATCAACGGCGCCTCGATGCGCGTGCACAAGCGCGGCCAGGAACTCACGCTCGCCCCGTCCGAACTGAAGCTGTTGCTCTTCCTGTCCGCGTCCCCCGGTCGTACGTACAGCCGCCAGCAGCTCCTCGAACAGGTCTGGGAGCACAGCTACTACGCCGACGCGCGGCTCGTCGATGCCTGTGTGAAGCGGCTGCGCGCCAAGATCGAGGACGACCAGCGCAGCCCGCGCTACGTCCAGACGGTGCGGGGCTTCGGCTACCGTTTCGGGCCGCTGTGAGACGCCGTCGTGTGGGGCGTCGCCGCCTGCCGCAGGGCCTGCGCACCCGGCTCGTCGTCGCGTTCCTCCTGGTCTCCGCGCTCAGTGCGCTGTGTGCCGCCGCCCTCACCTTCCGCCAGGCGCGGTCGGCCATCCTGGACCGTGCCCGGGACAGCGCCGTGCACGATCTGCGTGCCCAAGTGGGCTCGCTCGCCCCGGACTTGCCGTACGCGCCCGCCGCGGCGGACCTGCGTGCCCTCGCGCTCCAGGTCGACCGGGCCGGGGGCTCCCGCGGTTGGCGCACGGCGGCCGCCTACCGTGACGGTGCCCTCGTCTCCGCCGCGAGCACCGCTCCCGTCCTGCCTGAGGGTCTGCGGACCGACGCCGCCTCGGCGCGCACCGCCGTTGTCCAACGCTTCCATCATGGCGGGGAACCTTGGTTGGCGGTGGCCTTGCCAGTCACCCGCGAAGGCCAACCGTCCGAGCCGTCCGGGCTGGTCGTCTACGCCTCCTTCTCGCTCGCCCACGAGGAGCAGGACGTCGCCGCCCTGGTCTCCGCGGCGCGTGCCGGCGCGTTGCCCGTGGTGGTGTTGTCGATCATCCCGGCGTTGCTGGCGGCGCGCCGTGTCCTGCGTCCCGTACGGCAACTGCGCACGGCCGCCGAGAGCATGTCCGAGGGTGCCCTCGACACCCGGATCCACGTCACGGGCAATGACGAACTCGCCGACCTGGGCCGCACGTTCAACACGATGGCCTCAACCCTCCAGGCTGACGCCACCAGGCTGCGCGCCATGGAGGCCCGGGCCCGCCGGTTCGCCTCGGACGTCTCCCATGAGCTGCGCACGCCGCTCGCCGCGATGACCGCCGTGACGGGGATCCTGGACAAGGACGCGGCTTCCGGGCGGCTGGATCCGGAGACCTCCGAGGCGTTGGAACTGGTCGCCGGCGAGACCAACAAGTTGGTGCGCATGGTCGAGGACCTCATGGAGATCTCCCGTTTCGACGCGGGCGCCGCCGTCCTGGACCTGGACGAGATCGATGTCGGTGAACTCGTCCGCAAGACGCTCGCGTTGCGGCACTGGCAGGACCGGGTCTCGCTGGACGTCCCGCCCGGACTGCGTGCCCGTCTCGATCCCCGACGCGTCGACGTCATCCTCGCCAACCTCGTCGGCAACGCCCTGCGGCACGGCGGTGCGTCCGTACCGGTCGACGTACGGGCCCGGACCGCTGATGACCGGCTGGTCCTCACCGTCACCGACGGTGGGCCGGGCATCCCGGACGACGTGCTGCCGCATGTCTTCGACCGCTTCACCAAGGGGGACGCGGCCCGTACCCGCAGCGAGGGCAGCGGCCTCGGTCTCGCCATCGCGGCGGAGAACGCCCGTCTGCACGGTGGCACGCTCACCGCCGCCAACGCACCAGGCGGAGGTGCGGTGTTCACCCTCACCCTGCCCCAGGAGCCGGAGGCGTGAGGCCCCGCTTTGCGCTCGGAGCGCTCCCGGCCCTGCTCGTTCTCTGTCTGGCGTCGTCCCTCACCGCGTGCGGCATCGACAGCACCGGCCCGATCAACGCCGGGGCTCCCGCCTCCGGACTCCCCGCGCCGGGCGGCCATCCGGCGGCCGCCGTGCACGTCTACTTCTCCTCCCCCCTCGGCCTCGAACGTGTCTCCCGCCCCTATCGCGGCCCGGACACCCTCCAGGCCGCCGTGGACCGGCTCGTGGCGGGTCCCGACCCGGCCGAGCGCAGCCGGGGCCTGGTCAGCTTCATCCCGCCAGGCACCCCCGCACCGGCGGCCGTCACCCGGGAACGCGACCTGGCCGACGTCTACGTCCCGCCCCACTGGACGGCCAACCCCACCGCCCTGCGCCAACTCGTCTGTACCACCGCCGACGCCGTCGCTCTCTCCCACGGCACCAGGCCCCAGGAAGCCCGCATCAGGCTCCACCGTCCCGAGGGCGGCGAAGCCAACACGGAGGAGTGCGCGAGTCCTTGAGCATGAAGGGTTCGTGGCCGGTCCGCTCGTGCCGCACGCCGACACCTGTGCTCGGAGTCGTCAGCATGGGTGTCGGCGTGCGGGGTCGTAGCGGCGGTCAGTTCACCGCCGCGAGTGCTTTTGCCTGGTTGCGGAACTCCCCCAGCTTCGCCTTCTGGGCCTGGAACGTGGGGAGGAGCGCGGTCCGCTGCTCGGGGGTGAACTCGGGGAGCTTGCGTCCCATGAGCCGGCAGTCCCGGAGCCATTCGAGGAGTGCGGGGTCGGCGGTCCATCGCAAGACCCGCTCCTGGATGTCGCCGAAGAACTGTATCCAGTCCAGGGCGGAGTTGGGGTGCTGCGCAGGCGGGCACTGGACGTTCTTGATGACGTCGTCGGAGTAACTCGCCTCGACGTGGGCGACGAGTGCGGCGCTGAACACCTGCTGGCAGGGAACGACCGCCTGCAACGTGATGCGCGGGCCGTCGAACACCGGCACCGTCGGCCGTCGCTCCAGGCCGTCGGCGGTGCAGTTGATGTAGAGGGTTCCGGCCTGCGCGGGGATGGTGGCCTGGTCGAGTTCGATCGCGTGCGCGTCGATGCGCTTGACCCTGCCGTGGCGGACGACGTTGTCGATGCGGCGTAGCTGATCGAGTTCGGCGCGGGCGACCGTCGCGCAGCGGAAGGCGGTCGGCTCGACGTCGGGTGACAGTCGCAGCAGTACGCCACTGTCCTCAAGCCGTGCGAACAGGTCCTGGACGGTGTTGGCGTCGGCCACCGCCTTGAGCCGGGCCGCTTGCGTTTCGGTCTCGGACCGTCCGGGCTGCCAGTGGGCGCGGTCGAGGAGCCAGGAGTCGCGCGGCATGATCCAGGTGATGTCGGAGGGATCGGTGCCGCGGCTGAGCAGCCACAGGCAGGTGTCGATGCCGGTCTTTCCCGCTCCGACGACGGTGTAGTGGGAGGGCCGGTCCTGGAGGGCGGGCAGTTGGTTGGGGGTGATCACGCGGACGTCGGGGGCGACCTCGTACGCGGGCGGCACCATGGCCGGCACCGTGACGTTCATGTAGGTGGCGTCCACGGTCCGTCGTTTGACGGTGACCTCGAAGCGGTCCCCGCTGACGATGGAGTGGAAGCGCTGGACGTCCGGCCGCTGCGGGTCCGGGCCGTCGTAGTACGACTTGGGGTGGTAGGAGACGCGCCCGGTGGGCAGCAGCGTCTTGTACATCACGTGGTTGAAGTAGGCCAGGATCTCGCTGGCCGAGGCCAGCTCGTGCATGCCGGCGTTCCAACCGTGCTGGTCCACCGTGCCGCTGCCCAACTCGCGGGAGTTGACGCCGTAGAAGGCCGACGGCTGGTGCAGGCGCACGAAGGGGTAGGAGACCGTCCAGTGCCCGCCGGGCTGGTCGTAGCGGTCGACGATCGCCACCGTGGCGTTGGTTTCGGTGATGAGGGTGTCGGCGAAGGCCATGCCCATGGCCCCGGCCCCAACGATCAGGTAGTCGACCTCAAGAGTTGTCGGTTTCATGGGATGCCGTCCTTTGCGTGATTGTTTTCGAAGGTGGGGACCCGCGAGGGACACCTCGGAGGTCTGCGGAAAGGCTCAGGAACGGGTGGGATTCACGCCGGCCACCTGCTCTTCCTCGGCTGTCGTGAGGGCGTCCACCGGCATGTCCGTCAGTCCGGGGCGGGCGTGCAGACCGTCCAGGACGATCGTCAGGTAGCGCCTCCACACCGCGCCGGAGACGGGCTGGGTGTGGTGGATCGCGCGGCTCAGCATCTGGAAGATGAGGGGCAGGTCGGTCGTCGCCAGGTCCGGGCGCAGCAGGCCCGCGTCCTGTGCGCGACGCATCACCGCGTCGGCTGCGGGAACGAACTTGCGGCGCGCCTGTGCCACCTCGGGACGGCCCCCGACCTCGGAGAAGACGACCTCCCGCAGTCCGCGATCGTTGGCCATCTCCTCCAACGTCATGGTCGTCAGCTCGACGAACCCCTCCCACGGGTCGTCGTTCGTCAGGGCCTGCTCGGCGAACGCCACCAGGGCGTCGACGCGCGCTTGGAACAGCTCGTTGATCAGCGCCTGCTTGTTGCCGAAGAGCCGGTAGGAGGTCGCCACTCCGACACCGGCGTGGCGCGCGATGTCGTCGAGGTTCACCCCCAGCCCTCGTTCGGCGAACACCTCCCGAGCGGCCTGGAGCACGCGCTGCCGATTGGCCTCGGCATCACGCCTCAGGCGTCGTGGGCCACGGGGTGCGGGTGGTTCCGTTCCGTTCATGCGCCTACCATATATCTGGAGTTGTCAACTCCAGTTAAATACGTTCCCGCAGGTCAGCGGCGCCTCTGTCGGCCAGTGGGTCGGCTACCGCAGGACGAAGCCGGTGCCCAGTTCGTCTGCGGGGTCGAGCTCGAAGCGGTGCTCGCCGGTTCGGTACGCCATCCCCGCGACCTGCGGGACGACGGCGGGGTAGCCGTCGGCGATCAGTTGCCCGGCGATCCGGGCATGGAAGCGGGTGCCGACGATCGAGTCGTGGACCAGGGCCTGCTCTGGCGTGAGGCGACCGGCCGCCGCGAGTGTCGCGAGGCGTGCGCACGTGCCGGAGCCGCACGGGGACCGGTCGACCTGCCCGTCGGCGAAGACGGTGACGTTGCGCTGGTGCGGGTTGCCGTTCTCGTCGCAGCCGAGGTCGGCGTAGAGGATGGTGCCGTAGATGCCGCTGAGGCGGTCGTCGACGGGGTGACGCGCGTACTCGGTGCCGTTGAGTGCACACTTCACCTCGCGTCCGATCGCGATGAGGTCGGTGTAGTGAGCGGGCGTGACGGCCAACCCGATGCTGCCGACGTTCAGTTGGGCGTAAAGGGCACCGCCGTAGCCGATGTCGACGACGACCTCCCCGCGGGAGGTGGCGACGGCGACGCGTTCGGCCAGCCGGTAGCTGGGAACGTTGAGGAAGTCGACGCCGGTGATGCGTTCGCCGTCGGAGCGCACGCGTAGGGTGACCCGGCCCGAGGGGACGTCGATGACGACGGTGGTGACGCCGGTGGGGTCGCGGGCGACCCGACCGGTCTGCACGGCCCAGACCGCGAGCGCGATGGATCCGTGTCCGCAGGCGGTCGAGAATCCGTCCTTGTGCCAGAACAACACCCCGAAGTGGGCTACGTCGTCGTCGGGTTCGGTGAGGAAGCCTCCGTACATGTCTGCGTGTCCGCGCGGTTCGCAACACAGCAGCTTGCGCAGGTTGTCCACCTCGGGATTGTTGATGGCGAACATGCGACGCTCGGCGACCGTGGCGCCTTCGATGGCGACCGGCGGTTCGGGAACGATGCGGAAGGGTTCACCGGCGGTGTGGTAATCGGTGGTCGAGACCTGATGGGTGGTCATGGCGTCCTCCTCGGGGTGAGTACGGGGGTCGAGGGGTGAGCCAACTGTGCAACCGCCGTCGGGAATTGACCAGGCGGCAGGCCGCTCTTCCCATGTCGTCCCGGCGCGTTTTGTTGTGAGGTACGGTGGCGGTGAATCGGTGGCTTCGTGCCGAAAACGAAGCGGCCCCCGGCGGTGTTGGCGCACCATTCCGAGGGCCTACACCTCCACGGAGTAGGAGCTCCCTGGGATGCTTAGGCATGCTATCGCGCCTGCGCGTTTCTTCTCGCAGGTGCCCAACGACATCATTCGTCACCCACGCCTGTCGTCGGACGCCGTGCGGCTGCTGACCTGGCAACTGTCGCTCCCGAGCGGGGCGAACGAGCCGTTGTCGGTGACGGCGCAGCGGGCCGGGATCAGGAAGACGGCGTTCATCCGCGCGAAGCGGGAGTTGTGCGACGAGGGGTATCTGCACGAGTGGCGGCGGCAGGGGTCGGGCGGCCGTTGGTCGACCGTGCAGCTCGTCTCCAACGTGCCGCTCGGCGCGGCCGAGGCCGCCGGGGTGCGTGACGGTCGACCGGCGGTCGCGATTCCGGCCGCCGGTGAACCGACGGGTCGGGCGGTCGGCCGTTCCCAGAAGAACAACGACGAGAACACATCCCAACCGCCCTCCCCCGGCGGGCGGCACGGCAGAGGCCCGGACCGCGCGGCAATGGCCAGCGAACGGGAGGGCGGCGCCTCCGCGAACGACGATCGTGCTCCAGTACCCGCCGTACCGCCCGTACCTGCCGTACCCACCGTGCCGCGTGAACTGATGGAGCGCGGCGTTCATGCCCTGGCAGCCGTCTCGCACGCCGAGCGGCGGTTATGGCTCGGTGGGCACGAGGCGCGGAGCCTCGCACCGTTGGCGGCCGAATGGCTACAACGCGGGGCCACGGACCGGGACATGCGGGAAGCGTTGACCACCGGGCTACCGGACATCGTGCACAGTCCGGCAGCCCTGGTGCGTGATCGGCTGCTGCGGAAGATGCCGGAAGCACCGTCGTTCGCCGAACAGGCGGCGGCCGGAGCACCCGCGGTGCCGCGGGTGGCCGCGATGCGGGAATGCGCCGGTGCGCAGCATCTCCAACCGCTGCTGTTCCGGCCGGTGGACGACGAGCGGCTGTGCGCGGCTTGCCGTCGCATAGAAGCCGAGACGGCCGCTGCCGGTGATGAGCCCGCCCCGACGGGTGCGGGGCAGGCGGTGTTCGCCGCGGCCCGCGCCGCCATGCGACCGGCGCGGGGCGGTGGTGCTGCCGGGTGGCCGGGGAAGGCGCAACCTAGGCGAGTTTGAGCAGCAGTTCGCTGAGCTCGGTCGGCATGGTGATCATGCAGTCGTGGCCGGTCGGCAGCTCCCAGACTTGCGCGGGAGTGCCGTTGGGTTGGATCGCGGGGACGGGGCGACGGGGGATGCCTGCTGGGGTGGCGCCGACATTGTGGATGTGCGTGCGTGGGATCGCGTTCGCGGCTGGATTGTCGAGCCGTACCGGTTGCTGCAGACAGCGCACCGGTTGGTCTGACAGCATCCCGCGCAACCAGGCAACATCCGCCGGTTCCGTGACCCCGAACAGGCCGAAGGGTGCGGGCTGTTCGGGCATCGGTGGCACACGCCAGCCACTCTCGGACGTCTCGGCGAGCTCGATCAGTTGCCGTACCGCGGGTTGGACGTCGGCCGCGGACTCGCCGTCCTTCGGGACCATCGCGTCGAGGTAGACCAGGTGCGCGATGCGTTGCGAAATCCGGTTGGCCGCGGAGGAGATGACCAGTCCCGCGTAGCTGTGGCCGACGAGTATGACGTCGTTGAGGTTCTCCGCGGTGATCAGCCGGGCCACGTCGTCGACGTGGGTATCGAGCCCCACCTCGGGACCGGCTAGGTGCACCTTGTCGCCGTAGCCGGTCAGGGACGGTGCGAACACCCGGTGCCCTGCCGCCTCCAGCAGCGGTACCACCCGCTCCCAACACCATCCGCCGTGCCAAGCACCGTGTACCAACAGGAACGTAGACATGAGTGAGTCAATCCTTCATCGCGGAAGCGGAGGCAGAAGCAGAGCAGGACAGCAGAGCAGAAGGGAACGACCCTGCGCAGGGCGGAAGTTCACGGCTCTGGCCGATGGTTACGATTCGTGCCTCGGTACTGTTTGAGTACCAAGAACATGCTGGTGCACGCGACGCACCACAGGCAATAAGGCACTTTTCGGTGCCCCGGTTCCCTGGAGGTAACGATGGTCTCGGGACGTGGCGATGCAGATGACGATGCACATGGCGATCCGCGGCCGGTGGCGCAGCCCAGCGACGAGTGCCGAACCCGGGTCGTGCTCGACATCGTCGGCAACAAATGGTCGCTGCTGGTCGTGCGCAACCTCAGGAACGGGCCGCGCCGTTTCACCGAACTCAAAAGGTCCATCGACGGCATCAGCCAGCGCATGCTCACCGTGACGCTGCGCAGCCTGGAGCGGGACGGCATCCTGACCCGCACCGTGCACGACGTGATGCCGCCGCACGTCAGCTACGAGCTCACCGAAATGGGCCTCACCCTGCGCGAGGCCACCTTGCCCCTGCTCGATTGGAGCGTCGCGCACCTCACCCGGATCGACGACGCCCGCGCCGCGTATGACACCCGCACGGACAAGTCGGCGGCACCATAACGGATTTGGGGAGTCGCGGGAACTTCACACCCTTCCGTGCCCGTCGCTGACCGCCCTCCTGCTCGGCGCCAGCGGGGTGCGAGGTCGGTGGGGCGTTCCAGGGCTGGCCGTGCAGCGACGGGTTCTCCATCGGGGACTTGTCAGGAGGAGTTCACAACCGTCTCAAGGACCTCAACGGCATGTGCTACTCCGTCTCTGCCGGTAGTGCGGAGCCCGAATTGATGGGCCCGCTCGGCCAATTTGGTGTCGCGGACTGCGTGATGCAGTGATTCGGCCAGACGGTCGACGGTGAGGTCGTACTGCGGCAAAGGCTGGGGTGCGAGGCCGAGGGCGTGCATGCGCTGGGCCCAGAAGGGCTGGTCGAACATGAAAGGGCACACGATTTGCGGGCGGCCTGATCGCAGGGCCGACGCCGTGGTTCCGGCGCCACCGTGGTGAGCGATCGCAGCCATGTGAGGGAAAAGTCGTTCGTGTGGCGCCTCGTCGACGAAGAACACATCGTCACCGGCTTGGCGCCGTTCCAACTCAGGGGCCATCACTCCACCCCGGCCAACGCCCATCACAGCGCGAACCCGGGCCTTGCGCACAGCGGCGAGAACGGCTCTGCTCGTCACAGTGGGACGGCTTCCGACCATGCTGCCGAACCCGATGTACACAGGTCGCTCGCCGGCCTCCAGAAACGAGCGCAGGCTCGGAGGCATGTGCCAATCCGTGTTCGTCGGTAGATGCCAGAAACCCGTGGTGTGAGTGGTGGCGGGATAGCGAGGAGCACCGGGCAGCACGCTGGGGTCGAATGCCTGCAATACGGTAGCCGGCCGCCCATCGGGACGGGAGAGAATGCCGAGGTCGCGACCCGGAAGATCCAGCGCTTGACGTCGCCGGCGCACCACTGCCGAACCGTACAACGTGCGAATTGACCACTCCGTACAGGCATAGGATGCCCGGCTCAGTGAAGAGGGCAGGCGCACGGATAGCAACGGATTGACCAAGTCGGGCGTGGGTACCCAACCAGGCTGGAAGCACACCGGCACAGCGGGTACCTGCAGCCACTCGGCGAGGTGATGCGCCGACACCCAGGGCGTGAACGCCACGACATCAGGGCGAGGTTGTCCTTTGGTCTTGGCAATCAGGTCGCCGAAAAGCTTCACGCAATACGGCCGGTTTCTCCCAAGCCAGCGCGCTCCACGCACAATGCCGCGAAGTCCGCGGCGATCCTCGTTCGCTCTCAGGACGACAGGATCAGTCAGGACCTCAAGAGGCCCGTCCACCAGGGGAACGTAGGGCACCCCCGCCGAGCCGGCCAGCGCCGCATAGGACTGGGGTCCCATCAGCGTCACTTCGTGTCCGGCCGTCATCAAGCCGCGGGCCAGCGCCAGATACGGCTGGACATCACCCCGTGTGCCATGCGTGACCAGCAACACCTTCATCGCAGCCATCCTCCTCGCGACTTGCTGCTCGACTCACGCTCCACCATGTCAACCGACCTCAATTCGCAAGCAACAGACACCGCAACATTCCCATGCGAGAGAGGGAAAACCTTCGGTTGGCGGCGTCTGCCGAATTCGACCGACCGGTATGGCGCCCTGTGCAGCCTCCGAAACGGCACGCCGGCGCTCAATTCCCGCGCACCTCATATTTGTCCGAGACTCAAAGGGTTCTCTTCGATGGCGTGGCGGACGTGTGGACCGCCCTGAAGTAGCCGGATCGTGAGCGGCTGACGTTGACGGCGGTGGAAGAAGCTGCGGGTTTCGGCGGCGAGTTGAGCCTGTTTCCGGGCTCAGTTATGCATGGGCAGACTTCGCTTGAAGCCGACCTTGACCAGCTCATCGGGGTTCAGCTCGGGCGAGTAGGACGGCAGGAAGCGCAGCTCGGTCCGGTCGGGCTGATCGGCGAGCCGGGCGCGGACCTTCCGGGAGCGGCGGGCCCAGTGTCCGTCCAGGACGAGGTGCACCTTGTGTCGAAGTGGCGCGCGAGGCGGTCCAGGAAGCGGCACATGGCGTCGCGTCGAAGGTCTCCGATCATGGTGCGCACCACGCACCCGCGGCCGCAGCGCGACCGAATGGTGCGAACTGCACCTGCATCCGCGGCATCACGCGCAATCGTGCCGTAGATCCGCGCGGGCCGACGGCGGAAACATGGAGGCCGAGTTCAGCACGAGCACACGCTCTGGCCGTATGCCACAGCCCCAGGAGGAGAGCCATGACAAAGTCGGCAACCGGAACCGCCCGGCTGCGCAGGGTGCCGCGCGCCACACCGGTCGAGGACATCCTGACGGCGTTCCGCGAGGACGGCGGCGTCATCATCGAGGGTCTGCTCAGCGTGGAGCAGGTCGAGCGGGTCAACCGCGAGATCGAGCCGGCGATGCGGGGGCAGCAGGCCGGGTCCACGCACGAGGACGCGTTCGTCGCCGAGTTCCACGGCAAGAACACCAAGCGGCTGACGAACCTGGTCTCCCTCAGCGCGACGTTCCGGAACGAGGTCATCGACGACGACCTGGTCCACGCGCTCGCCGACGCGGTGTTCCTGGAGGAGTCGGGGACCTACTGGATGACCACGACGCAGGCCATCGAGATCGGCCCGGGTAACGCGGCGCAGTTCCTGCACCGGGACCTTGAGAACTGGTTCCCGTTCGTCGGCATGGGACCGGCCGGGCCGGAAGCGGCCGTCAACTTCCTGATCGCGATGACCGAGTTCACCGAGGAGAACGGGGCCACGCGCGTCATCCCCGGCAGCAACCACTGGGCGGACTTCGAGGACCGCGGCACCCCGGAGCAGACCGTACCGGCCGAGATGCACATCGGGGACGCGCTGTTCTTCAGCGGGAAGACCGCGCACGGCGGCGGAGCCAACCAGACGACCGACGAGTACCGGCGCGCTCTGGCCTTCGCGCTCAACCCCGGCTACCTGACCGGCGAGGAGGCGTACCCCTTCCTGGTCGACCGGGACCTGGTCAAGACGCTGTCCCCGCGGGTGCAGGGGCTCATCGGGTTCCGGTCGCAGTACCCGAAGGGGAGCGCCGGTCTCTGGCAGGTCGACTACAGCGAACTCGCCGACCACCTCGGGCTCTGAGCCGGACCGTGCGCCGTGGCCGTGCTCCGTCGACCGTCGCCGCATCGGCGCGACCGGTACGACCGACTCCGGTTCGGGGCGCACGCCGATACCATCCGGGCAGCATGGAAGAACTGTGGCCGACCCCGTCCGCTCGGGTATGTGAGCTGATCAGAGCTCTGGCAGAGCAGATGTTGCCCTTGCCGGACGACATCGTCGACATGCTCTGGCAGGCGTCGCAGCGCAGTGCCCGGCAACAGGAGTACGTCGAGGATCCCGTGCTCGCCGAGGCCGACCGGCGTCTCAACAAGACGATCATGACGCACTGGCTGGTCGCGAACCTGGACCTGCCAGGACGGCGGGTTCAGCTGGCCCGGGACCCCGAACTGCTGATCTGTGCACGGGACCTGGTTCTGCGCGGCCTGAACACCGACGAGCTCGCGTCATGGCGGTCCGCGCAGCAGGCGTGGTGGGCACGGTGGACCCGCGCGTGCTTCACCGTCACCGAAGACCTCGACGAACTCCGTGAGTTGGTCGAGGTCTCGGGCAACTCCATGACGACATACGTCGACGACCTGATCGCCGCTGTGGGTACGTATGTGGACGAGGTCCGCTCCGAGCTCGGCCTCGGTGCGCACGCCGAGCGGCACGCCACCGTCCAGTTGCTGCTTGGGGGTTCCCGCATGAGCCGCGCTCGGGCCGAGGAACAACTCGGCTACTCCTTGGGCGGCCACCACGTCGCGGCGATCGTCTGGGTCACGGCGGGGGAGGATGCCCACCTTCTGGAACGGGCGGCGGAGCATGTGATGCGGGCCTGTGGGGCAACGCGACGCCTCACGCTGGTGACGAGTACGGCGGCCCTGTGGTTGTGGATGCCCGCGAGCGTGATCCCTGCCCTCGCGACGATCGACGAGGTCCTGAAGATGACCCCGGGAGTCAGGGTGACCTTCGGGCGGCCGGCCCGCGGCGTCGAAGGCTTCCGTTCCAGCCACCTCGACGCGGCGGCCGCGCAACGGCTTCTGGCGCGCGTTCGCTCACCCCGTACCGCGGTGCGCTACGAGGACGTCCACCTCGTGGATCTGCTGACCGCCGACCTGGGACAGGCCGACCAGTTCGTGTCCACGACGCTCGGCGAGTTGTCGACGGCCGACCCCGTCCTGCGACATACCGTCAGCACCTTCCTGAGCGTGGGCTTCAACGTGTCCCACGCCGCGGAGAAGCTCTTCGCGCACCGCAACACGATCGATCGCAGGCTTGCCCGGGCGCGGGCCCTGCTGCCGCGGCCCCTTGAGCAGGACCCCGTCAGCGTGGCGGCGGCGTTGATGCTCGTGGAGCTGCGGCAGGACGGCGAGTTGGGGAGCTGACTCCCCCGCTCCCGGCGCGCGTCGAGGGTGTGCAGAGTGCACCCTCGGTGCGGCAAACGTGCGCCAGGAATGCGTAGAACGCACCAGAATCCTCCTCTCATGATGGTCGGCATCAGACCAGACCACGAAGCAAGGGAGCGCGGCATGGCAGACGCCACCACCCGCACAGAGGTCGTCGACATCGTCGTGATCGGCGCCGGCATCTCGGGGGTCGGGGCCGCTTGTTACCTGGCCCGGGAGTTCCCGGACAAGAAGCAGCTGCTGCTCGAAGGACGTGCCGGCGTCGGAGGAACCTGGGACCTGTTCCGGTACCCCGGGATTCGCTCGGACTCGGACGTGAACACCTACGGCTACGAGTTCAAGCCCTGGCTGCACGAGTCGACCATCGCCGACGGACACCTCATTCGCGAGTATCTGCGAGAGACGGTCGACGAGTTCGGCCTGGCCGAACGGCTTCGGCTGGGCCACGAGGTGCTCTCCGCCGACTGGTCGAGCGAGGAGGCCCGGTGGAGCCTTGAGGTCCGGGCAACCGATGAGGACGGAACCACCAGGCTCCTGACCGTCAAGACCCGATGGGTGGTGGCCGGTACCGGCTACTACCGCTACGACGAGGGCTTCACACCCCACTTCGAGGGGCGTGACGACTTCGGCGGGGACATCGTCCACCCGCAGCACTGGCCCGAGAGCTACGACTACTCCGGCAAGAAGGTCGTCGTCATCGGCAGCGGCGCCACCGCCGTCACCCTGATCCCGTCCCTGGTCTCGGGTCCGGACGCGGCAGCCCACGTCACGATGCTCCAGCGGACGCCCACGTACATCATGTCGCTGCCCCGCGTCGACACGATCGCCACCGTCTTGACCAAGCTCTTCGGAGTCGACCGCGGATACGCGCTCACGAGGTGGAAGAACATCTGGCTGGAGCAGACCATCGTCGGAGCGCTGCAGAAGTTCCCTCGCGCCGGTCGCGCCGTCCTGCGGAGGTCCGCCAAGAAGTTGCTCCCGGCGGGCTTCGACGTCGACACCCACTTCAATCCGCCCTACGACCCGTGGGACCAGCGTCTGTGCGTCGCCCCGGACGGCGACTTCTACAAGGCGATCAGCGACGGGAAGGCGTCCGTGGCCACGGACCGCATCGCGCGCTTCACGAAGAAGGGGATCCTGCTGGCCTCGGGGCGGGAGCTGGAAGCCGACCTCATCGTGACGGCGACCGGTCTCAACCTGCGGTTCTTCGGCGGTATCCACCAGAGCGTCGACGGGGAGCCGGTCGAGATCGGGGACGCGGTGACGTACCGGGGGTTGTTGGTCTCGGGGGTTCCCAACTGGGCCATGCTGGCCGGCTATACGAAGTCGTCCTCCTGGACCCTGAAGATCGGCCTGCTCAGTCGCTATCTGTGCGACCTGATCCGGCACATGGACGCGCAAGGGCACGACCGGGTCGTGCCCGTCGCCACGCCCGGCATGCCGACCAGGCCCTTGCTCGACCTCACCGCCGGCTACGTGAAGCGGGCCGTGAACCAGCTTCCACGTCAAGGCGCCGCGCTGCCCTGGCGGTTGCTGACCTCGTACAGCCAGGACGCGAAGCTGCTCAAGGGCCCTCTGTACGACGAGCAGTTGCAGTTCGGGAACCGCACGGCGATATCGCAGGGGGCATCCCCCGAGGACAGGTTCCCAGGCAGGGAGCGCGACGGCGGCTCGCGCCGAAACCCCGCCGCGGCGACCGGAACGGAGTGAGACCATGGCCTCCGCCACGTCGGCGCTCTCCTTCGCGCAGCGCCTGCAGCGCGCCGTGGGCATCCTCCCCGGCCGCATCCCGCCCGCCGTCCTCCGGCGGCTCGTACGGGTCCCGGTCAACGCCGACGGCGAGCAGATGGCGCCCGAGATCGCCCTGCTGATGAGAGCCGCGGCCAAGGCCGGCGACTACAGCGTTCTCGCGCCGAGTCACGCCCGTGAGGTGACCGATGCGGACGCCGTGCTGTTCGGCGACCGGATCCCGCCCCTCCTCGTAGAGGAGGACCTGGAGGTCCCGGGAGGGCTGCGTGCCACCCGCCATTCCGCGGGAGGCTCGTCCAGTGGTCTCATCCTGTTCTTCCACGGCGGTGGTTTCGTGCTCGGCAGCCGGGCCGGCTACGCACCCGTCGCGAGGCTGATCGCCCGTCGGACCGGCGCCGACGTCCTCTCCGTCGACTACCGCCTCGCACCGGAGCACCCGTTCCCCGCCGCGCACCACGACGCGATGGCCGCGTGGAAGTTCGCGGTCGACCAGGCACCACGATGGGGCATCGATCCTCGCCGTATCGTCGTCGCCGGTGACAGCGCGGGGGGCAATCTCGCCGCGGTCCTCTGTCAGCAGCTGCGCGGAGGCGCGATCCGGCCAGCGCTGCAAGTCCTGATGTATCCGGCCCTGGACGCGTCGGTGAAGCGGCCGTCGCACAAGGAGTTCGCCGACTCCCCTGCCCTGACCGCCAAGCAGCTCCGCTGGTTCACCGACCACTACCTTCCACCCGGCACCGACGTCACGGACCCCAGGGTCTCCCCGCTCCTCGGTGACCTCGCCGGTCTGCCTCCCGCCGTGGTGTCCGTCGCCGGCTTCGATCCGTTGCGCGACGAGGGCCTCGCATACACCACCAGGCTTCTCGAAGTCGGAGTGCCGACCCGGGTTCTGCGTGAGGGCGGCCTCGTGCACGGCTTCGTCGGGTTCACCGCCCTCAGCCGGACGAGCAGGGCGGCGACCGAGCGGATCGCGTCGGCCATCGCCCGCTCCCTGTCCTCGGCTCCGGTCTGATCCGTGCGGCCCGGCCCACCCGGGCCGCACGGAGGTCAACCGACCCACTGCGCCGCCATGGCGCACGCCGGGAGGAGGTGTTGCGCGTGCCCGCACAGGATGGCGGACCCGTTGACTACGTATGGGGTGCACGTGCGTGCCGAGGGCCCCGTTCAACGTCTCCTTACGCAGCCGCTGTCATCGACGAGGGCTCTGCCCATATGCGCTGCCCGGGCCTTGAGTTGAGAGGTTCTGGGTCGGGGGAATTCCGCGACGAACCCCTGGCGCAGTGTCCGCGCCGTCCGCATCATGTCTCTTCGTCGGGCGATCGGCTCACGTGGTGAAGCGGCTGGGCGAGCGGTTCCGTTGCGTCCGCCGGTCGCCTATTCCCGCACGTAACGCCGCAGTAGTCCGTCTTCGGTGGCACGCTCGAAGTGGAAGCCGCACTGGGCCAGCAGGCGGTCGGCGCGGTCCTGTGGGTAGGCGCGGAACTCGCAGCGCTGGTGGGCGACGACCTCGTCCGCCTTGCGGACGAAGTAGTCCTTCACGAACCGGTCGCCTTCGGGGCGGACTTCCTGGGCGTACACCAGGCCGCCGGGCAAGGGGCGTTCGTAGTTCTGGTGGGCCTGTTGGACGGCCAGGAGCAGCGGTCCGCCGGGGCGGACGGCTGCGGACACGTTCTTGAGTGCCCTGATGTCGTCGTCCTCCCGCAGTAGGTGGCTGCACAGTGTGCTGCCCTCCGGGTTCCGGGTCCCGTACCAGACGCCGCCCACGGAGTAGGCGGCGTCGAAAACCGACGGCGCCGCCATTTCCACGATGTCCTGTCGGATCAGTTGCACGCGGTTTCCGAGTCGGGCCCGGGCCTGGGCGAGCATGCTCTCGGTGTGGTCGATCCCGGTGAGCCGCAGGTCGGCTCCGCTCAGTTCCAGCAGGCTTTCGCAGACCAGTCCGGTGCCGACGCCGAGTTCGAGGACGCGTCTGTGGTCGCCGAGTTCGGTGACGAGGTCGCGGGCGTAGGCGCTGTAGTCGTAGTAGCCCGAGGTCATGATGAGGTCGTAGTGCCGCGAGAGCGCGGCGTATGAGTTGGCCACGCACGGCACCGTAGTGAGGGCAACCAGCCGCCATTAGGGCGTAATTGAGCCCCGGCCGGTTCGCCGTCGGCTGTGGATCGTGGGGACGGTCCCGGCGTGGCGCGCGGTGACGTGCGCAATGCGGTGCGCGCCACGCCGGGGGTAGCGGGCGGGCTCGCGGGCCCGGTGCTACGGAAATGGCCGGAAGGGTCAGTTCGGCTGGTTGGCGGCAACTGGCTTGCGAGGAGCCGTCGTTGGGTCGCTCTCCCGCGTCGTCGTGCTCTGTGTCTGTGCTCCGGCGGTCGCTTCGGCCTTCGCCTCGGCCGCGTACCTGTCGATGTACTCCTGCTCCGACAGTTTCATGATCGCGTACATGATCTGGTCCGTGACCGCCCGGAGCACCTCGCGGGACTCCTCCATCCCCGCGTACCGGGAGAAGTCCAGTGGTGCCCCGAAGCGGATCGTGAGCGGTGCCGGTCGGGGCAACCGTCGCCCGGCCGGCTGCGCTTCGAACGTGCCGATCACCGCGCAGGGGATCACGGGCGCGCCCGATTCGAGCGCCATCATGGCCACTCCGACCTTGCCCTTGTACATCCGTCCGTCGTGCGAGCGCGTCCCCTCCGGGAAGATGCCGAGCAACTCGCCCGAGCGCAGCACCTGTAGGCCGGCCTCGACCCCGGCCTGTCCCGCTTCCTTGCCCGAGCGGTCCACCGGGATCTGTCCGCAGCCGCGGAAGAAGCCGCGGGTCAGTGCGCCTTTGAGGCCCCGTCCGGTGAAGTACTCCTTCTTGCACAGGTAGGTGATCTTGCGTCGGGTCACCGTCACCGTCAGGAACTGATCACAGAACGACAGGTGGTTTCCCGCGATGACTGCCGGCCCTGTCTGCGGGATGTGCTCCATCCCCTCGACCCGCAGTCGGAAGAGCCAACGGAACAACGGCACCAACAGCACGGCCCTGACGAACGCGTAGAGCACCGCAGCGATTCCTCCCTCACTCCCCCGTGCCTGGCGAACCTTGTGCCGAGGCACGCTACTTGTTGGTAGGGATCACGGGGAGAGTGGCAAATGAGCCACGCCGCGCTGCCAGGCACCGCTCCGCGTATGGAACGCGTCAGGGCGGGGACGCCGCCGGATGTGACGTCCCCGCCCTGTCTGTGTTCCTGACAGCCCCGCCTTGCAGCACCTGTGAGACGCCTACGAGTTGTCTGTGACGTGCCCGCGAGGCGGTGCGGTGTCAGTGGTGCTGCTTAGCGGTCCTGCTTCTTCGGCAGACCGAACTCGTGGTGCCGGCCGTGGTGGTGCTTCGGGTGGTGCTTCTTGCACTCGTCCTTCTTCGGCTGCGGGCGACGGTGGTCGCGGAGGGCGAGCGGGTTCAGCTTGAGAAATGCCATAACTGGCTCCTTCTTTCTCGCGGCGCAGGATCTGCGCCGTGCTTTTCGTCGTTGCCGATTTCCAGCAACGAGAAGGACACTACAAGCCCTCCGCAAGGGAATTCGACCACGGTCACCGCGCACTCTGACCGGTTCACAGAAAAGCGCGTCGGTCGCATCGCTCTCACCAGGAAATATATGAGCAGGCTGTGCGTCGGAGTCGCGAACCTGTGAATCCACGAAGGCCCGGATGGGCACGTACATGGCCATGACCTGCATCAACATGACCACATCTCCCTCATGCGACCTTCACAGAAGACCGTCGAACGCACCCACTCCATGAGACTCGGTGAAACTTCATGAGAATTGCATTAACCAGGGAACTACTCTTTTATGGGTTATCGTCGGTGCCCTTATGCGCGACAACACTCTCCTCATTCCCCTGGTTTCCGGGCCGCGTCAGAAAACCTCGGGACGACGCTCGCGGGCCCGGCTTTCCGCGCGTGCCGCGTACCGCCGACTGTGGCCGTTGGCCCGCACCTGGCGTTGGCGACTGCTGCTCGTCCTGGCCGCCTCGCTCTTCGCCACCGCGTGCGAGGTGGGCACCATCCAGGTTTTCGACTACCTCACCGACCACGTTCTGGTGACGGGCGACTTCGGCCGGGTATGGGCGCCGGCCGGAGCGTGGTTGACGCTGTCCGTGGTGGGCAGTCTCGGCACCTTCGTCGCGAGCTACACCCAGAGTTGGGTCGGCGAGCACTTCCTGCGCCGGGTGCGGGACCGGCTCTTCCACCACGTCCAGCGGCTCTCCCCCGACTTCTTCGAAAGTCGGCCGACGGGCGACCTGGTCGAGCGACTGACCTCCGACGTGGACGAGTTGGAGCATCTGGTCGTGGGCACGCCAGTCACCGTGCTCACCGCGACCGCCAACGTCGTCTTCTTCGCGGGCGCGGCCCTCTACATCCGTTGGGACCTGGCACTGATCTGCTTCGCCGCCGCGCCGCTGTTCTGGCTGAGTACCAAGGCGTTCGCGGGGCGCATCCGGGTCGCCTCCCGTGCCGAGCGGGACAGCAACGGCGTGCTCACCTCGGTGTTGGCGGAGAGCATCGCCAACATGCCTTTGGTGCAGGCGTACAACCGCCAGCCGACCGAGAGCGCGAAGGTGCACCGGGAGAGCGTCAACTGGATGCACAGCGTCATTCGGCAGTACCGACTCTCCTACGCCTACCAGTCGTTGGCCTCCCTGGTGGAGACGGTCTGCGTGCTCGGCGTGGTGGCCGCGGGTGCCTGGGAGATCTCCGCCGGGCGGCTCAGTCTGGGCGGGCTGTTGGCACTGGCCGCCTACCTCGGTTATCTCTACCCGCAGATCCAGTCACTGGGTTCGCTCCAGATGGCGCTCGCCTCCGGCACCTCGGCGGCGGAGCGGGTCTTCGAAGTGCTCGATGTCGAGCCCACGGTGCGCGACCGGCACGACCCGCACGCCCTGCTCAGCGCCAGGCACCGCACGGACATCACGCCCGCCGCGCCCGGCCCCCGCCCGCGCGGGGTGGTCTCCTTCGAGCGGGTCGGCTTCCGCTACCCAGGCACCCGCCGCCCCATCCTGGACACCCTCACCTTCACCGCCTGGCCGGGCCAACTCGTCCTGGTGGACGGCCCGAGCGGGGCGGGCAAGTCCACCTTCGCCAAGCTCCTGTTGCGCCTGTACGACCCGACCGGCGGGACCATCCGCCTGGACGGGCTGGACATCGCGGAGTTGCCGCTGCCCGTCCTGCGTGACGCGGTCACCCTGGTTCCGCAGGAGACCATCGTGTTCGGCGGCAGCATCCGGGAGAACATCGCCTACGGCCGCCCCGGCGCCACCGAGCAGGAGATCCAACGCGCCGCGGAGGACGCCGACCTGGGTGGGTTCATCGCCAGTCTTCCGGACGCCTACGACACCGAAGTTGGCGCGAACGGGCGGTTGCTCTCCGGCGGACAACGCCAACGCCTGGCCATCGCCCGGGCCCTCGTCCGCGACACCCCGGTGCTGATCCTGGACGAGCCCACCACGGGGCTTGACGACGCGTCGGCACAGCGCGTGCTCGAACCCCTGCGGAGACTCGCCGCCGACCGGACCACCTTCCTGATCACCCACGACCGCCGACTGGCGGCCGAGGCGGATCTCGTCCTGCCCGTCACCCCCGCCTACGCCCCCAACTCCGCGTAGCGCAGTCAGCGCCCAGGCAAGAACTCGGGAACCCGGCCAAGGACTGCGCGCAGGGACCGTCCAGCCGCCCCGCCGACCTCGTGAGGGCTACTCGGGCAGCGAGCGGTCGTCGACGACGTCCTTCATGCCGAGGGTGGAGTTGAGCCGTTGGACCCCGGGCAGCCCGGCGAGCTGCTGGTCGAAGAGTTGCTGGAAGGCGGCCAGGTCGGTGGTGGCAACGCGCAGCAGGTAGTCGGGTTCGCCGAACAGGCGTTGGGCCTGGAGTACGTGCGGGACGGCGGTCACGCTGGCGCGACACCAACGCCCGCCACCCCGACGTACTCGCCGCCCAACGCAAGGAACGCGCCCGCACCCGCAGCGAAAGGGGCACGTGCCGGGGCGGACGCCCCCTCAACACCGCGGCCTGGCCAACCGCGAACAGCAGCCCCCGAACGCCGACGGGGCAAGTTCAGGAGAAGGACAGCGACAGGAGGCTGACTCAGGAGGCGAACGGCTCGATCTCCCCCGCGAAGACGATGACCTGGTCGATGAGGCTCCGTCGCAGATGGACGACATCCGTTCCCGCCAGGCGGGGGCCGCCGTCAGGCGTGGTGAAGACCCATTGGTACCGGGCCCATTCGCCAGGCATGTCCACCGCTGAGCAACGCACCATCGTGCCGGTCCCCGCCGGGTGGCGTCGGATGTCCAGCACGAACCGCTCGACCGCCCCGATGCCTTCGCTGCGACCCAACGGCCCCCAGAAGACCACGTCTGAGGTCAGGGCCTGGGAGAGCAGGGCAGTCACATAGCTGTCGTCCGAAGCGTTGAACGCGGAGATGAACGTGTCGATCGCGGATCGTGCGGTCTCTTCCTCCATGCCCCAGTAATACCAGCAGTTTCGCGTGCGCTCGACCCACGAGCCGCCTTCCGATCACGGTGAACCTTCCCGGTCACAGCACTACCAGCCGCTCTGCCGCAGTCGGAAGCCACCACGCCGTCGGAGGAACAGGCCAGGATGGCGCGGCCGTTCACCGTCCGGGGCCCGTCAGCCGGACACCGATGTCGGTGACGAAAAGCGTGTCAGATTCCCACCGAAACGGCTCACGGCGGGGCCTTCCTTGAGCAGGGAGACTGCCTCCGCGTCGTGGCGGTTCCTCGGGCGAACGGTCCAAGTCCCCGGCCAGTGCCACGGTTTGTACGAGATCTGGACGGCCGGCACGGTGCGGCAGGTTGCCGAACGAACACGCAATCCGCGGCCGGCGGCGCGCTCGACCCGGTCACCCGCACTCTCACGACCTCACCCCTTACTGCCACATATGGCACTGAAGTACCCATGTTCTCCCGTCAGTTGGGCGAGCCGTCCAGTGAATAGGAACTTTCAGTCAGTCTATTGTTTGGTGGCTTGAATTCATACATGCTGTCGCCCACTCCACCCCCTCACCCAAGAGATGCCGGGAGGCACGCATGCCAACGAACACGGCGGCGGCAGAGGAGAGTGCGGCAGAGGCTTCCCCAGGAGCCGGGCCCAAGGAGCCGCTCACCGGCTTCCACGTTCGGGTCACGGCCACCACCTTCGGGGCGAACTTCTCCGACGGCTACGCCCTGGGGATCATCGGTGCCGTCCTGCCCACGCTCAACACGACGATGCATCTGTCCGGAGTGTGCCAGGGGTTGCTCGGCGCCTCCGCACTGATCGGGCTGTTCTTCGGGAGCATCCTGCTCGGGCGGGTGGCAGACGTCATCGGGCGCCAGAAGCTGTACCTCTACAACTTCGTCCTGATCGCGATCGCCTCCGCGGCCCAGCTCTGGGCACACGACCCGCTGGTCCTCTTCCTGCTCCGGCTGGTGATCGGCTTCGGCCTGGGCGCGGACTACGCGGTGGGCCCGACGCTGCTCTCGGAGTTCGCCCCGCGGCGGCTGCGCGGCCTCCTGTTGGGCTCGCTCACCGTGCTGTGGACCGTCGGCTACGTCGCGGCGAACATCCTCGGCACCTACCTCCCGATCACCGACAACGCCGCGCACTGGCTGCTGGCCAGCGGCGCGCTGCCCGCCCTCCTGGTGCTGCTGCTGCGGATCGGCATCCCGGAGTCCCCGAGTTGGCTGGCCACCCGCGGTCGCGCTGCCGAAGCCGCGGAGATCCGCCGGAGGTACCTCGGCCAGGCCGACGCGACCGCCGAGTCCGCGCAGGCCGCGGCCGCCGAGCAGCCGCCCGCCGCCCGCTTCGGCCAGCTCTTCGCCCGTGGCCAGGCCACCAGGACCTGGTTCGGCGTCATCTTCTACAGCGCCCAGATACTGCCGTACTTCGCGATCTACACCTTCATGTCACAGATCCTCGGCACCCTGCACATATCCGATGCGGACACCCAGAACCTGGTCCTCAACGTAGCTCTGTTGCTGGGCGGCATCATCGGGCTGTGGCCGGTGCAGCGGATGGGCCGCCGGCCGTTCGCCATCGGCACCTTCGCGATCCTCACGGTCTGCCTGGCGACGATGGCGGTCCTCAGCGGCGCCTCCGGCTGGGCACTGATGGTCCCGTTCCTCATCTACACCTTCGTGATGGCCGGGGCGTCCAACATCACCCAGGTCTACCCGCCCGAGCTGTTCCCGACCGCACTGCGCGGCACAGGCGTCGGCTTCCTCAACGGCACCAGCCGGATCGCCTCGGCCGTGGGCACCTTCATCCTGCCGGTCAGTCTGACCCAGCTCGGCGTGGGCTGGTCCATGGGCTGGATGGCGCTGGTGTTGCTGCTCGGCACGGCCGTCAGCCTGGCCTGGGCACCGGAGACCCGCAACACCCTCACCGCCGAAGATTGGCAGCACTGATGACCAGCACGCGCCTCACCCTCAACGGGCACGCGCTCAGCGCCGCCCAGGTCTCCTCCGTCGCCCGAGGCCACGCCCGGCCCCTGCTCGACGCCAAGGCCCGCGAACAGGCCCGGGAGGCCCGCAAGACCGCCGAGCGGATCACCGCGCGTCGCCGGGTCTACGGCTACACCACCGGCGTCGGCGCCAACCGTACGGCGAGCGTGCCGGACTCCGCGGTGGAGACCTTCGGGATGCGGCTGTTGCGCAGCCACAGCGGCGGCGTCGGCCCGGTCGTGCCGGACGAACAGACCCGGGCCATGCTCACCGTTCGACTGAACCAACTGCTGCACGGCGGCTCGGCGATCGACGTCGCCGTACTGGACCGCCTCGCCGAGGCGCTCACCCACGGCCACCTGCCCACCCTGCACGCCCTGGGCGCGATCGGGACCGGGGACCTCTCCGCACTGGGCGAGCTCGGCCTCACCCTCGCCGGTGAGCTGCCCTGGCGCGGTGGTTCCGGTCCCGCTCCCGCACCACTCTCGCTGACCCACTGGGACGCGCTGCCGCTGATGTCCAGCGGCGCGCTGACCATCGGCCAATCCGCGCTCGCCACCACCGACTTGGGGCACCTGTTGCACCAGGTCCCGCTGGTTGCCGCGCTCACCCTGACAGCGGTGCGCGGCTCCACCGAGCCCTACGCCCAACATGTGCACGACGCCCGTCCGCATGCGGGCGCACAGCAGCTCGCGGCGCGGATGCGTGAACTGCTGGCCCCGGCGGACTGGCAATCGCCGCTGGTGCAGGACCCCTTCGGCCTGCGCTGCCTCCCCCAGGTACACGGCACGGCACTGGACGCCTGGTCCGCGCTGGACCAGGTGCTCTCCGTGGAGATCAACGCCGCCGTGGAGAACCCACTGCTCAACGCCGAAGCAGAGGACTACCACCACCACGGCGGCTTCCACCTGGCCCGGCTCGGACTGGCCCTCGACCAGCTCCGGTTGGGGCTCCTCGGCACCGCGGAACTCTCCACCACCCGGCTCGGAATCCTGGTCGAGCCAGCCTTCACCGGCCTACCGCCCTTCCTCGCCGCAGACGAGGACGGCAGCAGCGGCATCATGATCACCGAGTACGCCGCGCAGTCCGCCCTCGCCGAACTGCGCAGCGCGGCACAGCCGGTGACGCTCGGCCACGCGGTGATATCGCGCGGGGTGGAGGAGCATGCGAGCTTCGCCTCCACCGGCGCACGCCGATTGCTGGAGTCGGTGGAGCACTTCGGGCTCGTACTGGCCTGTGAACTCCTTGCGGCGGTCCGCGCGTTGCGGATGCGCGGCCTCGTCCCGGCGGGCGACGGCGAACTCCGCGACTTCCACGATCACGCGGCGCGCGTATTGGACCCGTCCGTCACCGACCGCAACCTCACCGCGGACGTCGAGGCCGCGGCCGCACTACTGGCCGGTGCCTGACACGTCTACCTGTGGCGAAACGAGCGCCGCTCCGCCCCCGGAATGGCGTCACCCGCCGCCCCGTAGATCGCTGATGACGCACCTGGAAGCGGCCGTCCACGTACGGAGAAACCGTTGACTCCCGCGCCGCGTCTGTACGTTGCGAGATCAAGGAGCGGCCACGCGCAACGCGTGCAGGACGCAGCCGAGGAGGAGATGCGGGGTCATAGGGCCAGCAATGGCGGCGGTATCCATCATGACATTCGGCTCGATGTTCGGAAGCGCGGGCGCCGGGGGCCTACGCAAGAGGCGATCGCTGCGGCGCAACGGGTCGCGGACGTCCGGCACCGTCATCCGGTCGGACCGGAGCTCCAGCAGCGAGGGGACGTCCTACCATCCGGGGCGGTTGACGAGTGGCCGCACTTTTTGACTGACGCCCAGCGCCTGCCGACCGAGCTCGAACTGCGGTGCGCTTCAACCGGGTTGGCGAAACCTGGATCGCGCAACCAGGGCTGCAAGGGAGTGAGCTGTGTACGCTGCGGCCCGCAAGCACCTGAGGTGCTTGCGGGCCGCAGGTGCCCACAGGCAAGCTTTCGTCATCCCCGGGAACGTTCGAGGCGGTGGCGGGCAGGCCGAGCATGAACCAGACGCCGGTGCCCGGCTGCGGGGAGTGCTCCTCGCAGCGGCAGTGGGGCTCGGGCGGACCGTGGACGGCCTGGTAGGCGAGGCTGGACAGCAGGTCCTTGTCGGCGAACCGGCCGGTGACCGCGGCTGTGCCGAGCACGCGGTCAACTTCTGCCGTGGAGTGCAGTTTTGACACGGCGACGGCCGCGGCGGCTTCGATTGGCGTATCCCTCGCCGTAGGACGGTTGCGTCCTCGGAAGTGGTGTACGGGCTCCCACCTGATCCGGGCGTTTGTCCCCGTGCCGGAATGAATGCCTGGATATGGGCACCGCCAAGCCCCACGTCGAGCACGTCTCCCCATCGATATAGCCATCAACGTCGTTATCTGCTGCGCCCGAAATGAGATGAGTCCTTATTCCCGCCGCGTGACCGCGCGCAGGTAGGCCTCGGTGAAGAGTTGGCAGGCCTCGGTCACGGGTGGGAGGTCGGCGCCCCGCACGGGTTCGAGGACGGGGCGCAGGAGGGTGTGGGTGACTATCGGGCCCAGTAGGAGCTGGACCAGGATCGGGAGTGGGAGCGCTCGTATCCGGCCCGACTCCACGTGTGGCAGCAGCAGCCGGGCAAGGCTGTCGTACAGGCGTGGGAGGTACGCCCGCATCGCTCGCGCGGCGGGCCCGTCCGGCCGGCTGAAGAGGTCCGCGAAGATCGTCGGGAGCACGCGCGGCTCGCGGTTGAACGCCGTGATCACGGCTTGGTAGAGCGCCTGCACGGTGTCCTCCAGGCGCTCCGGCGGATCGTTGGCCAGGGCCTCAAGGTCGGGCAAGGGGCCGTAGCGTTCGTAGACGGCACCGAGCAGGCCGTCCCGGCCGTCGAAGACCGTGTGCAGGCTGGGCAGCGAGCACGCGGCTCGCTCCGCGACGGCGTCCAGGGTCATGGCGCCGAGCCCCCGCTCGGCGGCGAGCTGCGCGGCTGCCTCGATCGCGCGCTCGCGGACCGGTCGACGGCCGCCGGGATCGACGCCTGCCCGTCGGACCGCCTCGTCCAGGGCGCCACGGGATCCCCCCAGCCGGCGCAGCAGTGTGCTGCGGGAGACGCCGGCCGCTGCGGCGATTGCCGTCAGTGGGACGTCCGCGACGTCCCGGCCGCGTTCTCTCGCCGCAGCCAGGGCGGCGGTCACCAGATCCTGTATCTGTTCGTGTCCCTGCATGTGGAACATGATACGCCTTGACATCTGAGACCGTTCCAAAGACTCTGTATATGAGAGTTCCAGTCGGAGTGAGGGGAGAGTGCCATGAGCGTCGTCATCTCCGGGGGTGGACCGGCCGGCGTGATGCTGGGCCTGCTGCTGGCGCGGGCCGGAATCGAGGTGACCGTGCTGGAGAAGCACGGGGACTTCCTGCGCGACTTCCGCGGCGACACCGTCCACGCGTCCACCGTGCGACTGATGGACGAGCTGGGCCTGGGGCAGAAGTTCGCCGCGCTGCCGCAGAGCAAGCTCGGCAACATGGCGGTGCCCACATCGGACGGCGGCCAGACGCGACTGACCGACTTCGAGGCCCTGCCCGCGCCTTACAACTACATCGCGATGATCCCGCAGTGGGACCTGCTCAACCTGCTCGCCCAAGAGGCCCGGCAAGAGGCCTCGTTCACCCTGCGGATGAACACCGCCGCGACCAGGCTGATCCGGGAGGGCGGCAAGGTCGTCGGCGTCCACTACCGCACTCAGGACGGCGAGGAGGGTGAGATCCGCGCCACCCTGACCGTCGCGGCCGACGGACGCCACTCCGCGCTACGCCAGGACGCCGGACTGGTACCTCAGGAATTCCCGGTCCCGTTCGACACCTGGTGGTTCCGGCTGCCCAGGCATGCCACGGAGCAAGCCCAGGAGCCCCAGTTGGTCCCCGCGTTCCGGGCCGGCGAGTTCGCGCTGAGCATCACCAGGAACGACTACTTCCAGATCGCCTACTTCACCGCGAAGGGATCCGACGCCCGTCTACGCACCGAAGGCATCGACGGCTTCCGGACACGGATCGCCGGCCTCATGCCGCAATATGCGGACCGGGTCGACCAGTTGCCGAGCATGGACGACGTCCACCTGCTCGACGTCCGACTCAACCGGCTTCCGCACTGGTACGCAGACGGCCTCCTGCTCATCGGCGACGCCGCCCACGCGATGTCCCCGGCCGGCGGAGTGGGCATCAACCTCGCCATCCAGGACGCGGTCGCGGCGGCCACACTGCTCGCCGAACCACTGCGCCAGGGCCGGCTGACCACCGCCGATCTCGCGAAGGTCCAGCGGCGACGGTGGCGGCCCATGGCGATCCTGCAGCGCATGCAACTGATGCTGCACGACGGGCTCTTCAACCCGGTCCTGACCGGACGCCGGCTCGGCCCACCCACCTCGCTGGTCCTCGCCACCCGGTACCTCCCCGGCTTCCGCCAACTCCCCTCCCGTCTCGTCGCGTTGGGACCACGCCCGGAGCACGCCCCGGCCTTCGCCCGACGCACCCCGACGGAGTCGGCCGCGGCGTAGCCGCCCGGGCCCGCCTGGCACTGGCGGGCCCGCTGCTGGGGCCCAAGACAGCCTCGTGGTTCACCCATGAAACCGGGCGGCACGCGAAGTGGTGGACAAAGAACGATGACGTCGCCGAAGCTGTGTCGACTGATCAGGAACGGCCTCGTTGGAGGAGTCGTGACCGAGCTTGCCCCACACGTTCCGCTCGGAGACTGGCCGACGCCTCTGGTGGCGGCGCCTCGCCTGGCTGCCGCGCTCGGCTTGGGGAAGAGCGATCTGTGGATCAAGCGGGACGACCTGATCGGGCTGGGGGCAGGGGGGAACAAGGTCCGCAAGCTTGAGTACACCGTCGGCGCCGCGCTATCTGCTGGAGCCGACACTCTGGTCACCATCGGGGCTCCGCAGTCCAACCACGCCAGGCTGACCGCCGCGGCCGGAGCCAAGCTCGGCCTGGACGTGGTGCTCGTGTTCCCAGGCCGGCCGGGCACATCCCGGTCTGGAAACCTGACCCTGGATGCGCTCTTCGGCGCCCGGGTCCACTGGAGCGGTGACGTCGGCCTGCCCCAACTCATCGAAGCCGCACAAGAGGTCGCCGAGCTACTGCAGCGCCGAGGGGCTCGTCCGGCGCTGATCCCGTTCGGGGGCTCCAACGCCACGGGGGCCCGGGGCTACCAGCGGGCGGGCCACGAACTCTTGGACCAAGTTCCCTCGCTGGACACGGCCGTTGTCGCGCTGGGGTCGGGCGGCACCATGGCAGGGCTGGTCGCCGCATTGGGTCCCGAGCGTGTACTGGGCGTCGACACCGGAGCCATGGCCGATCCCCGTGCCGCCGTCGCCGCCATGGCCCGTGAGCTCGCGACGACGGATGCCGAGCGGCTCCGCATCCGCACCGACCAGGTCGGCCCCGGCTACGGTCAGCTCACCGACTCCAGCGCCGCCGCGCTCGAACTCGCCGCCCGCACCGAGGGCATCGCACTCGACCCCATCTACACCGGGCGGGCCATGGCCGGGCTCATCGCCGCGGTCAAGGACGGCACCGTCGTCCCCGGGCACACGACCGTGTTCTGGCACACCGGCGGGCTGGCCGGACTCTTCGGCCACGCCGACACCGTCGACCACTTCGACCGCGCGCTGGCGGTCTTCCCCGTATAGCGCCCGCAGGCTGCCGCCTTACGCGGCTCAAAGTGCCGCCCGGCAATGGCGCTACGGATCTCGGAGCTGGAGCGCCTGCGCCGGCCACCGACCCGGACGACGGGCACCGGCATGGCGAAGGCATTGGGGCGGGTGGATGAGATCTCGGCCTTCCCACTGGGCCGGGTGAAGGTGGACAAGGTGCCGTCAAACCGGCTGACGACGCTGGCCCGGCTCGGGTTCGGTCGGGGCGAAGGCGCCGATCCTGGAGCGCACCCCCGAGCCGAAGCGCGCCGGGAAGGGCGGGCGGGTGTCGGTCATGGCGGAACCGTCCTTCACGGTGCGGAGGACCGGTCGGTCAGCGGCGGGTTGTCGGAGGCTGCGGCGACGGTGTCGGCCCGCAGCGGCAGGAGGCGGCCGGCCACCAGGTGCCGGGGGAGGAAATGGACGCGGCGGCCGGTGCGGTCGTCGTCGCCGGGGATGCCGGTGCGGGTCCATTCCAGGACTGCCCGGCCGGACAGGTGCAGGGTCCGTCCGGTGCCGAAGTCGCAGAAGATCAGCGCGGCCGTCGGATCGGCGTTGAGGTTGCCGAGGGTGTTGAACATGTTGTTGCCCTGGTAGTCGGGCCACCACAGGTGCCCGTCCTCGACGCGGACGAATCCCGGCGGTCCCCCGCGATGTGAGGCGTCGTTGCCGCGGGTGGGGTGGGTGGTGCCGACCAGGACGGTGTCGGACCGGCCGATCAGGTCGATGTCGTCCCGCGTGAGGATGTTTCCGTGTCGCACCGGCTCGGCGCCGTGCGCGCCGACGGGCGTGGCGTGGAGGTACCGGCGCTGGATGTACTGGGGGCAGTTTCCGTACGCCTGCTCCACTTCGATGCGCAGCCCGTCACGGCTGACGGCGGACAGGATGCCGTTGAGCCGCACCCGTCGGCGGGTAGCGAATTCGACCACGATCAGCCCGACCGGCTGGTGGGCCGCCAGGTGCTGAAGCGGATCGCCCACGGCGGGCAGGGCTCGCACATCGAGTGCGGTCGGCGAGGCGACCTGGAGGAATCCGGGCGGGCCGGCGAGCGGGGAGATCCACAGCGCGCCGTCGCCGTCGCGGGCGGTGACCGCCGCGAAACTCCTCTCCGCCAGGAACCGGCTCACGCCGCCGTGCAGCCGGGCGGGGGCCAGCATGCCCGTGAGGCGGGCCGCGTCCCGTGCAACGCCCGCCCGGCGCTGCACGGCCAGCTCCCCCTCGTGGAAGCCCGCGGGAGCGTTGCGTACCGGGTTCGTCATGGTGCTCCTTCCACAGCTGCCGGAGACGTGCCGCCGATGGATGGTCGGGGTTGTGGCCGCCGGTCCGGCCCCTGGTCGGGGGTGGGGCCGGGCCGACGGAGCGGGCTCGGCCCGGGTCAGACCGCAGCGTGCAGCGGAACCACGGGCCAGTCGTTGTCGACCTTGGCGAGGGTGTTGAAGTAGTTGGTCAGGACGTTCAGGGCCAGGTGGCCGACGACCTCGCCGATCTCCTCGTCGGTGGCCCCCGCGTCCCGGGCGGCCTGCAGGACGGTGTCGTCCACCTGTCCCCGGCCGCGGGCGACGGCATCGGAGAGGGTCAGCAGCGCCTGGATGCGCGGGTCGGACGACTTGGCGTCGCGGGCCGCCTCCAGCTCGGGGGTGTCGACCTTGGCGAGGTTGGCGCCGATGTAGGTGTGCGCGGACAGGCAGTACTCGCACCCGTTGTACTCGGCGGTGGCCACCGCGAGGCGCTCGCGCACCGGGGCGGGCAACGCGCCGCCGGACAGGGCGCCGCTCAGGGCCAGGTAGCCCTTGAGCAGGGCGGGGCTGTTGGCCATCGCCTTGGTCATGTTCGGTGTCAGGCCGAGGGTCTTCTGCACGTCGGCCAGCAGTTCGGCGGCCTTGCCGGTGGCGGTGGCGGGCTCGACGGGGGCGAATCCGGTCATGAGAGCAGCACTCCTTCGACTCGTCCAGTTCTGACGCTTGGGTGCGGCAGTAACCGTTAGAGCCACCATGACACTCGCCATTCACCCTGTCAACGGATAGATGAGCCTGCAACCGTTAGAAGTGCGGTAGCCTCGGCGGCATGGACACCACCGCCCCCCTGCTCGGCGAGCCGCTACCCGTGGAGCTGATGAACACCATCTGGGCCGACCGGGACGGCGTGCATGACGCACTGCGCGACCCCGACGGCACCCGGGCCTGGCTGCGTGCCGTCTCCACCCGTACCGACCTGATAACAGCGGGCGATCTCGACGCCCTCAGCACGCCCGACCTCGACCGCCTCCGTGGACGACTGATCGGCCTGCGCGACGCGTTGCGCAGGCTCGCCGCCGAGGCCACCGGGGACCCCCGCCCGGCAGTTGGGTCCGGCACCCGTGAACTCGACGAAGCCGTAACCGTGCTGAACGAGGCCGCAGGCGACACCCCGCACTGGTTGGTGCTGTCCTGGACGCCCGGCCAGGAGCCGTCGCGTCACGCCCGAAGCGGTGGACAGGCGGCCTCCGCCGCCGTCTCCGCCATCGCCGGGGAAGCCATCGCGCTGTTCAGCCAGGACATCCGTCGCCAACTGCGAGCATGCCTGGCACCGGGGTGTGTTCTCTACTTCCTCAAGTCTCATCCCCGCCGGGAATGGTGCTCCGCAGGCTGCGGCAATCGCGCCCGCTCCGCCCGCCACTACCAGCGGCACCGCCAAAGTGCCGTCTGACACCCGCCGCCGCCCCGCCGGGACCGGCACCGACTGCAGACGGCGCCAAAAGCTCCCCGCTACGCGAACGCCGCACTCGTTCCACGGCCAGCCGAACCTCGAACCGCGCCACGTCCACCTTCGCACCCGCGGGGGCGACTTGAGTGATCGCGTTCCCGTCGAAGCTCATGTCGTAGCGTCCGGTGAGCAGTTCGCTGCCGTCGAAGACCGCGACGCCGGTGAGAGTGGTGACGGCGGGGTCGGGCATCAGGCGCCCCGTAGCCAGGTCAGGGCGGACTGCTTGATCTCCCGTTCCAGTTCGCTGCCTTTGGTGGGGAAGGCACGGCGCACCGCATATCCGCTCTCCTGGAGCAGGTAGGCCAGGGCCGCGTATTCACGCGGGTACGCGGCGATGACCTCACGGTCGATGTCCACGATGCCTGTGGGAAAGGTGAAGGAGGCGAAGTCGTAGACGCTCTTGCGGTCAACGATGCGCCATACCCCGTCCCGGCGCTCCAGTTGGTCGATGAACCGGTTGTGGCAGTTGCAGCCCAGGCCGATTCGGATGTTCTCGCCGATGATGACCGCGTTGGTCTCGCTGACCGCGCGCGTCCCGTCGGCGGAGAAGGTCACTACCGGGGCGGTGATCAGGTGCTTGGAGCGGAGGTCGGAGGCACTCATCTTCGCGGAGGCGTCGACGAATTCGTGGGCCGGGCCCTCGAACCAGGTGATCGCGATCCGCGCGTCCGGATGGAACAGGTCCCGGAGCCGGTCCCAGGCACCGAGGTCGCGATGGATCCAGCCGGTCATGAGGTCGGCAATGTCCTGACGGTCCTGCAGTGTTGCTGCCATGGCTCCAGCCTCCACCGCCGTGATTGATCTGTGCAACAGGTTGAGCGGGGCTCACTCTCGCGAAGGTCGGCGTCGACGTCGACGCGGCCGCCACCGGCGCAGGGCCCCGCCGCGACGCTGCTCATCAGCACCGTGGCCAGCCTGTACCCGGCGGTCCACTCCTCCCGCCTGTCCCCCACGTTGGCGTCGCACGCCACCCGATCCCCGCGACTGCGACTCCGCGCAGATCGGTCACCGGCGCTCGTGCTCCCGACCCCCGTTGGGTGTGCCCCTGGCACTCATCCACGAACAAAAGGATCCCAGGTGGCCGTCTTCACCCACCCGACCATCGACACCAAGCCCCACCAGGAATGATCTTGGTGGAGTCAAAGCAGAGTCGGACACCGACAGGCGCCTGGCGCGACAACCACTGGATCATCAACGGCAGTTCTCGCATCGCCGTTCCGGATCCCCTATCCGCATATCGGATATCACGCCACGTCAATCGTGCAGCAGGCGAACCGAACCATCTCGACTGCGCAACGCCTGGGCATGACGCACGCGTCCCAGGCACCCCATCAGGCAATCAATTCACTGTCGCTCTTTCTCTTTGAGATCACCATCCCTTGAACACCCAGGGACTTTCGCGGATCCCGATGAATGTCAGGGATTGCTGGTTGCGGCGAGACTTCGGCGGCTAGGATATCGCGCGCTGCTCGCGCTGGCGGTCGGCGAGGCTGGCAGTGGGGGCGAAGGCACCGTGATTGAGCTGCAAAAACGCGCAACCGCAACTCAGGGCAGTCCTGCCCGCAGCGGCCGCGAACGCGCGTTCGCTTTTCCTGGTGCTTGCAGCGCTTGCAGCTCGCCGGCAATACCCTTCGGCGATCACCACAAAGCGGCCCACGTAACAGCAGTTGACCCGTTTCCTTTCCGCGGCGCCCGCGACCAGCGTGTGAACATGCGGCGAGAAGCGGGGCCTTCGTTTTGACGACGAGAGAAATGTGGAGTGTGATGCGGTGAACCAAGTCGGCAGAGACTCGCGCCGGTTGGCCTGGAGGCCCGTGGAACCGCTGGCGCGCATCGGGATATCTGTGCTTTTACTGGCGGGCGGCACCGTGGGAGCGATGGCCGCACCGGCCGCCGCTTCAACCACCGACGGCACGCTGACGGTTGAGGTGCTGCGCGACTTCTTCGGAACCGGCGTGATCAACACGACGATGGACGTGCCGCAGCGGGGCATGAAGGTGAAGGTCACCGACCCCGCCGGGCACGAGGTCACGGCCGTCACGGATGCCACGGGAAAGGTCGTGGTGTCGCGGTCGACCGTGCTGAGCGGCGGTCGATACCGCGTCGACGTCAGTGTCCCGGCACCGTACAGCGGTTATCTGCGGGCGGCGCCTGCGTCGACGGCCGGGAACCACTTCGACAGCTTCACGTCGTTCGTGGACGTGTCGGGCGGAAAGAACGCCTCAGTGGTGACGGGGGTGTGGAATCCGGCTGACTACACGCTGCCGGACTCGCGGTATTTCGTGCCCGTTCAAAACGGCGCCAAGGGGACCGACACCCGGGCGTTGGTGGCGTTCGGGACGAAGGTCCGAGGCACCTGTCCCACCGATGTGTCGTGCCCGGCCACGCTGGACACCCAGGCCCAGGTGGGGACGACGTTCGGGTTAACGTACGACAAGTACCGGAGCCGGCTGTTCCAGAGCGCGTTCGCCCGCCGGTTCGCCCCGTACGGGCCCGAGGGCGCCGGTGCGATCTACACGGTGCCGGTCAGCGGTTCGGGGGCGCCAAGGCTGTTCGCGCAGGTGCCGAACGCTTCGGTGACGCCGCACGACACCGCCAACATGATCAAGGATCCCGGGTTCACCAACGCACCGGGCAAGGAGAGCATCGGCGGCCTGGCCCTGTCCGAGGACGGCTCCACGCTGTACACGGTGAACCTGCTGACCCGCAGCCTGGTGAGCTTCGAAGCGACAGGGGCCACCGCTTCGGCGCCCGAGGCGACGGTGCGGATCCCGGACCCGGGGTGCGCGAAACCCAGCGACTGGCGGCCGTTCGGTGTTGCCGCCCACGACAACACGCTGTACGTCGGCGGCGTGTGCAACGCGGAGAGCACGCAGCAGCGCGCGGATCTCAAAGCCGTTGTCTACACCTACGACGGCAAGCGGTTCACCAAGGTGCTCGCCCACTCTCTGACCGGTAAGCGCGGCACGGTCTTCGTCGGCGCCGGCAACGTCGACCAGGCCACCCACTGGAACCCGTGGAACACCTCTCTGGCCACGTGGGACGAACGCAAGGTGGGCGGCGCCTTCATCGATCCGCAGCCGGAGCTCGCCTCCCTCGCCTTCGCCCGCGACGGTTCGATGATTCTGGGTTTCCGCGACCGGTTCATGGACGTGCTCAGCGCGAAGGGGCTGGACCCCCGCCCGACGAGCATCGAGCCGGAACTCGGCATGTCCGGCGGTGGCATCGCCATGGCCTGCGCCAGTCCCACCGGTGGATACGCGTGGGAAGGCACCGGAAACTGCCCCAACCACGCCGACCCCGCCACCGACGGCGGCAAGGACAAGAGCGTCGTCGAATACTTCCCGGGGGGCTTCTTCGCGGGCGGACACCAGGAGACCGCGCTGGGCTCGGTGGCCTACATTCCGCAGCAACAGTGGGTCGTGAGCACGGAGTTCGACCCGACCGTCAACATCGAGACCGCCGGGACCGGCTACTACGACATCACGACCGGTCGGGGCCCGGGCAACAACCCGACCGCCAACGCCTACCAGTTCGTCGGACAGGAACAGAACGGCTTCGGCAAGGCCGGCGGGCTCGGTGACATCGCGTACGCGGCGGCGAACGCACCGGTCCAGATCGGGAACCTCGTGTGGTTCGACGGCGACCACGACGGGATCCAGGACCCGGGCAAACCGCTGCTGCCTGGAGCGACGATCAACCTGCTGGACGCCGACGGCAAGAAGGTCGCCACGACCAAGACCGATGCCGCCGGCGAGTACTACTTCGGTGGCGTCGGCGCCGCGTACCAGCTCACGCCCGGTGCGAAGTACACGGTGCAGTTCGACGTCTGTACCGCGGACACCAGCAAGGTGCCGGGTCAACCCGCGGCGAGCGAACTGCGGTTCACGCGCCCGCATGTCGGTAGCGACCGGGCTCATGACTCCAATGTGATCCCACCGACCACCGGGCGGTTGTGCAACGGTTACGCGCCGGTCACCGCACCGGACAAGCCGGGAGGGGTCGATCACACCATCGACGCCGGGGTGTACGTCCCGAAGGCAACACCGACGCCTACCCCGACACCGACGCCCTCCCCGACTTCGCCACCGGCCTCGACGCCGCCGTCACCTGCGCCGCCCGCCAACCCGGCCCCGGCCGGCGGGAGGACGGGTTCACTGGCGCACACCGGTATGACGGGGCTGCCGGGGGCGATCGCCCTCGTCGGTCTGCTGGTGGGTGCGGGCCTGGCCATCGTGTTCATGAGCCGGAAGCACCGCTCCCAGAAACACTGAAACGAACCGAACAACAGTGATCTGCCCGCCCGCGATCCGGATGGCGCGGTCGGGCGGATCACGTCTCGGCCGGTCCACGAGGGCCGGCCTTGGCGTCGTTCTGTCGCTGGACCGTCGAGTGTCGCCGTGACCGCAACTGCCCTGCGGCAGAGCGCAGTTGGAGAGGGTGGAACAGCAGAGTGTCAGCGTCGAGCCGCGTGCGGAGCGTGAGAATCCAGCAAGCTCAACCAGGCGGTGCTGCCAACCGACGCCGTTGGCTGCGGCCAGGCTGGGTGGCAGTCGTCATCGGTGCTGTGGCCGTCGGTGCGGCCGTGTTCCTGGTCGTCGGCGGCGGCTCCGGGCCCAACGGTCCGCGCGCGCTGACTTCGGACGAGGTGAACCGACTGGCGATCACGAGGTTCCGCAACTACCAGGCGCACGGCCGCGCGGTGACGATCCGCGTGCCGAGCGCGACCGGCGGGCTGTCGATCGCCGGGTCCGTCGACTACCGCGCCAACGTCGGCTACGGGGTGGTGCACGGCACGGGGCGCGATACGTCCAGTGACGGGCTGATCCAGTGGAAGGCCGGCACCGTGCTCGTGCACCCCATGGCCAACACTCCGGCGGTGGCGCCGGCATCGCCCCCCGCGTCTGGTTGGTACGGTCGTCCGTCGCAACCGTCCGGCAGTGCGCTGGACAGCGCGCTGGCCATCGCGCTCGGGCTCGGCAGCAACCGGCCGGACAACGCCGAGCTGCTGCCCCAGAACGGCGCGGCCTGGGCCGGTGAGGGCCAGTTGCGCGGCCGTGGCGTGGACATCATGCTCGGGCCGCACACCGGCGCCGGCGCCGGTACGTCGGGCACCGTGCGCTACTGGATCGGCCCGGACGGCACCATGTACCGGGTTCAGGCCGGTGTGGCCTCCGAACCGCAGCCGGTCGTCATCGACTTCGACACCCAGAAGTACGCACCGGTGCGGCCGCTGCCGGGAGTTGCTCCCCCGCCGTAGCCGCCGCTTGGCGCGGGGCGCCGCGCTCAGGGCGTCTGCACCCGGGCGTGGTCGGCGAGCAGTAACCTCGTCGGCAGCGGGATGCCTGCGGTGTCCGGTAGGGCTGGAACGGCGGGCACGGTGGTGGCGCCGGTGGCGGTGGCCTTCGGGAACTGCGGCTGTGGGCCGGGCGCGGCCACTTCGGTGAAGGGGATGCCGCCGGGCGCCTTCGGCGCCGTCCATGTGCCGGACGGGGTAGGCGAGTTGGCGGAAGCCGGGCAGGGCGCGGTCGTCGCGAGCTGGGCGGGCGCGGTGGTTCCCAGCTTGTTGCCTTGTAGGCAGTTGCCCTTTCCTCGTGTGGCGCCGGGGAAGGTCCAGCCGATGTCGAGGCCGTTGGCGGCGAAGAGGTTGTCCACGACCTGGTTGCCGTTCGGCGGGATGTCGGCCCTCGCGGTGATCTCCAGCCCGGCGTTGACGTTGTCGGAGATCCGGTTGCGGATGAAGCGGTTGTCGCTGCCGCCGTCGACGCCGATGCCGATGCCCCACCCGCCGTCCGCCTGCTCCGGGGTGGCCTTCTGCTGGTTGGCCGCGATCAGGTTGCCGACGACCACGGCACCCCGCTGCGGCAACAGCTTCTCCTGGTGGTCGGAGTTGGTGGTGAGGCCGACCCGGTTGCCGACGAAGCGGTTGCCGACCACGTACATGTCGTTGCTGGCGTTGGTGCCCTCGTAACCAACGGCGTTGAGTTCGGCGACGTTGTCCCGCACCACGATGTGACACGGTTTGCACTGCCCGACGTAGATGCCCGAGTCGGCGCCGCCGGAGGTGTACGTGTGCTCGATGACGCCGTTCTGCGCGGAGAACGCGTAGATGCCGTACAGGCCGTTCCGGGTCGCGGTCACGTACGAGACCAGGAACGACTTCAGGAAGGTGGCGGGCTCGTCGCCGGTGTCGTAGCCCCCGGAACGCCCCGGCAGCCCGGCGGCGACCTTCGCCGAACCGGTGACCAGGACCCCGTTCTGGGTGTTGTTCTGCACGGTCAGGTTCTCCACGGCCACCCCGGGTGCCGCGACGACCACGCCGTTCGGCTGCTGCAACCGCCCGTCGATGACGACCTTTTCCCGGGACGCGCCGCGGAGGGTGAGGCGAGGCGTGTTGATCTTCACCGACTCGTGGTACACGCCCGCAGCGACCAGCACCAGATCACCGGGCCGGGCCAACGACACCGCATCCGAGATCGTCGGGGCATCGGCAGGTACCCGGATCGTCACGTGCGCACCGGCCGGTCGCCGGCCATGGCCCGATCCCCCGGCGCCACCACTACAGCCGACCGCAAGTGCCAGTGTGCCCAGTACCGCCGCCAACGCGCGAAGAGCTGATCGAGGCATGATCCCAGTCTGGCATGTCGCCCAATTCCCCGCCAGAATCCGGAAGTTGGCATGAAGGTGCGATTCAGGTGTGGCACTCTGCACACCATGCACCGAGCCGACCGCCACCCGTCGCGCCGCACGTTCCTCGATGTCACCGGCGCCATGATGGCCGCCGGTCTGACCGCCGGGTGCACCTCGCAATCTGCCCGGTCAGGCCGGCACACCCCTTCCGCGGCGGCCGCGCCCGTGCCGGTGGTGGCGACGGGCCGGCATCAGGCGGGCATCACGCTCCCTCAGCCCGCCCAGCCCCATCTGCTCGCCGTGGTGGCCGACCTCGGAGCCTCCGTGGCTGCCGGACCGTTACTGGCCGAACTCGGCCAGGCCATCGGCGCGTTCACGACGGGGGCCGACCCGCGGCTGCTGGGCCTGCCGCCGGGCGACCTCACCGTGACCGTCGGCGTGGGCCCCCGACTGGTGCGCACGGTCGGTGCCTCGCTGCCCGGCGCGGTCGACCTCCCGCGATTCTCCCGCGAGCGGATCGCCCCCCAAGCACGCGGCGGTGACCTGCTGTTACAGATCTGCGCCAGCGACGCGCTGCTCCTTCCGGTCGTCTCCGCCGCTCTCCTTGCCCAGGCCGGTGACCGCATCCGCGAACGCTGGCGGCAGTCCGGGCGCCGCGGTTCGAACGTGCCCGTCGGCAACGGCCTCACCGCGCCACGAAACCCGCTCGGGTTCGTCGACGGCATCGTGGGCCCGCACACGACCGTCGAACAGCAGCGCGACCTGTGGCTCGCCGGACCCCCCGCGGTCGCCGGCGGCACCCTTGCCGTACTGCGGCGCATGGAACTCGACCTGCCGCGGTTCGCCGCCCTGTCCGTAGCCGAGCAGGAAGCGGTCTTCGGGCGGCGAAGGGCCAGCGGCGTCCCCCTCTCCGGCGGCACCGTCGCCTCGGGCCCGGAACTCGGCGCCAAGACACCAGACGGGCGCTACCTCATCCCCGCCGACGCCCACGCCCGCAGGGCGCACGCCAACGTGGTCGGGGTCGGCCTCATGCTCCGCCGCTCCTACAGCACCGACGAGCCCGCCCCCGGCCTGCTCTTCGTCAGCTTCCAGAACGACCTGCGGACCTTCACCGCCACCCTCGCCTACATGGACATCTCCGACGCGCTGCTGCCCTTCACCACCACGACCGCCAGCGCGACATTCCTGATCCTCCCCGGCTTCGATCGTCAACACCCGCTCGGTTCCGGGCTGTTCGGCTGATCAGGTCGTGCGCACGGCTCCGCGTGCGCGGAGCACCCTGGCTGCTCCCCGCGCGCGGAAGGGCCAGGGTGTCGCGGGGCGTGAGGCGGTCAGGCCCCCTCAGCGTGCTGGCTGCGGGGCGGACGGAGGTAGGTGGGGGCAGGCGGGTGGGGAACGGGGGCGAAGGTATCGGGATCGGCCTGGGTCCAGTCCACCGCCCAGTCGAACGGCGGGTTGGCAAGGAGCTGGCCCTCGTGGAGCCACTCGTAGAGTTCGTTGTAGGAGCAGGTGAGCCCGTTCGGCAGTCGGCGGCGGAGCATGAGGGTGTGCAACTGACTGGGGTGCTGCGCGCCCAGCGAGGCCATGATCTGCCGGGCACTGCGCACCGTCGCCTCCTGGTACCGCCGAACGCGCTGGGCCTTGTCCGCGACGTCCAACGCCCTGGCACGCCTCGGGTCCTGGGTGGCAACTCCGGTGGGGCAGTTGTTGGTGTGGCACTGCTGTGCCTGGATGCAGCCGAGGGCGAGCAGCATGGCGCGGGCGGAGTTGGTGAAGTCGGCGCCCTGGATGAGGCGGGTGACGATGTCGCTTCCGGCGACGATCTTGCCGCTGGCACCGAGCTTGATGCCGTCACGCAGACCGCTGCCCACGAGTGCGTTGTGCAGGGTGGTCAGCCCGTCCGTCAGAGGCATGCCCACGGAATCGGTGAACTCCAGAGGCGCTGCGCCCGTCCCGCCCTCGGCACCGTCGACCACGATGAAGTCCGGGGCAGAGTGCTCTTCGAGCATCGCCTTGCACAGGGCGAGGAGTTCGAGGCGCGATCCGACGCACAGCTTGATCCCGACGGGTTTGCCTCCCGACAGCTCGCGCAGTCGCGCGACGAACCGCACCAGGCTCCTTGGGGTGGCGCAGTCCGGGTGCCCAGGCGGCGAGACGACGGTACGGCCCGGGACGACCCCGCGTACGCGGGCCACTTCGTCGTTGACCTTGGCCCCGGGAAGTACGCCGCCCAGGCCCGGTTTGGCGCCTTGGGACAGCTTCAGCACAACGCACTTGACCCGTGGGTGCGTGGCCTGCACGGCGAACTTGTCCTCGTCGAAGCGTCCGTCGTCAGTGCGGCAGCCGAAGTAGCCGGTGCCGATCTGCCAGATGAGGTCCGCCCCGCCCACGAGGTGATGCGACGACAGGCCGCCTTCCCCGGTGTCGTGCGCGAATCCCCCCTCGCTGGCCCCTTGGCTCAGGGCCTGGATCGCGGGGGCGGACAGCGCGCCGAAGCTCATCGCGGAGATGTTGAGCAACGGCATGTCGTACGGTTGCCGGCAGTCCGGCCCTCCCACCCGCACGGTCATGGGGCCGTCGGGGACCGGAACGGGGGCCATGGACGTGACGAAGAACTCGTGCCCTGACCGGTAGACGTCCCACTCCGTACCGAATGCCTTCTGTGCCGTCTCGCCCTTGGCCCGTTGGTAGACGAGGCTGCGCAGGTCGCGCGGGAACGGTCGCCCGTCGAGGTTGGATTCCCCGAAGTACTGCCGCACTTCGGGGCGGATGAACTCCATCCAGAACCGCAGATGCCCAAGTAGCGGATAGTTCCGCAGGATTGAGTGACGTCGCTGCTTCAGGTCGTACAGCCCGCGAGCGGTAAGGAGGAGGCAGGGCGCCGCCACCGTCCACCACCACGGTGAGACGACGAAGGCGGCCAGGCCGCCCAACACGGCGCCGGCGACTGCCGCGGCGAGAGCGGAATGGCGGCTGACGGTCTGAAGCAGGTTCATGGCGGCGTAAGTTCGTTCCTGTCGGGCGCGGCAACGGACGTTCCCACCCTGACCAGGGCCCGAGCGGTCCGGAAGGCTGGTCCGTTCTATGAGCCCATAGGTTCGTTCTGGAGGTTGCCGCGGCCCGTCGATGCCTGGGAAGGCAATCCGGGTGCGGGCTGGTCGAATTCCATATTCACTCAAGTGAATTGTTATGCCTGCGAGTTGGGCACCACCGTCTGGCGAGGTGGCCATGGAATCCCCCGAACACGGCCATGACGTCCGATAATTGCCCTATAGGGTCGTTGTATGCGACTTTCTCCCCGTACTCCCGATCTTCCTGCCCTCGATCTGCTCCTCAGCGTCATTGAATTGGGCAGCCTCGGGCGGGCTGCGCAAGCCCACGGCATCACTCAGCCTGCGGCCAGCTCCCGGATCCGCTACCTGGAGAGGCTCATCGGCACGCCCGTGCTTGAACGCACGCCGGTCGGCTCACGGCCCACCGAAGCCGGTGCCCTCATAGCCGAGTTGGCCCGGGATGTCGTCGAGGCCGCGCAGCGGCTGAACACGAGTGTGGCGTCGCTGCTCAAGGAGCGGGACTCCCAACTGCGTGTCGCGGCGAGCCAGACCGTGGCGGAGTACCTGTTCCCCCGGTGGCTTGCGGCCCTGCGGTCTCAGGCTCCGCAGGCCATGGTGACACTGGAGGTGGGAAACTCCGCCCAGGCCAGCCAGGCCGTGCTCGCCGGGCGTGCCCGGATCGGCTTCATCGAGAGCCCCCGGATCCTCAAGGGGCTGGAGAGCAGGACGGTGGCCCGGGACCAACTGCTGGTAGTGGTGGCCCCTCGGCACGCCTGGGCCAGACGCAGCGCGATCGACGTGCAGGAGCTGGCGCGGACGCCGATGATCCAGCGCGAAGAAGGCTCGGGCACGCGCTTGTCCTTCGAGCGCGCCCTGACCGCCCAGGTGCCGCACTACCAACCCGTCCCACTACTTGAGTTGTCCTCGACCACCGCCATCAAGAACGCGGCCATCGGCGGAATCGGCCCGGCCGTGTTGAGCACCCTGACCGTCACCGCGGAACTCGCCGCCAAGACCCTCGTCGCAGTCAACGTCTCCGGCTTCGAAGCCTGGCGCTCGCTCCGTGCGGTATGGCCCACCGGACAGCGGCCGGTCGGCCCCGCACAGGACCTGTACGCGATCGCGTTCCGTCCGCTGTCCGCCAGGTCCTAGAACCGCCTTATGGGCTCATCAACGCGCTCACGCTAGCGGCACCGCACGGGCGAAGCCACGGTGGAGGTCCAGCCACAGGACGGACTCCCGCCCCACAGGCACGCCAACCCCGGGGCTGCCATCCGCACGAGCCGATCGAGAACTGAGCCATGCAAGCCTCGACACGTACGCCCCCGCGCCGCGTGGGCCCCGGCCCCGGCCCCGGCCCCGGCCCCAACAAATGGTGCCCCCGCCTTTCGCTGACCGCCCGTCTCATCTTGGCCCTGACGTGGTGCTGGGCCGGCTGGGCGAAACTCGTCGCCCCGGAGGAAGCCGCCCAAGCGGTACGCGCGTTCCGGATCCTTCCCGAAACGCTGGTCGCCCCGGTCGCCTACGGCCTGCCCGCCTTGGAGATCGGCTTGGCCGTCCTGCTCCTGCTCGGGTTCCGCGTACGGTTCGCGGCTGCCCTGTCGGCCCTGCTGCTCACGGCTTTCACCGCCGCTCTGGTCAGAGCCTGGGCAACCGGCCTGAGCATTGACTGCGGGTGTTTCGGAGGCGGCGGCGACACCGATCCCGCAAGCACCCAGTACGCCACGGAACTGGCGCGAGACCTCGGCCTGCTCGCGCTGAGCGCATGGCTGGTCTACCGCCCCGCAAGCCGTTGGTCACTTGAGGTACTCGCCCCCCACACCGGCTGACCGACCCGATCGCTGCCCGTCAACCGCGCCAGCTACACGGCTGCGCTCCGACTTCTGTGAGGGACCGTGACGAAGACTCCTCCTACTCGCTCCGCGCGCGAACGGCTGCGCGCCGAACGGCATCAGGCGGCTCAGCGCACTCGCCGACGACGCGAACGGGCCACCGTGTTGGCCGTCTGCGCCGGCTTGTTGGGCCTCATCGGGCTGTTCATCGCCATCCAAACCAACAGGGCCCGTGACGACCGCCCCCTCGTCGCTCCCGCTGGTGCCACAGGCGAGGACCACCTCGTCATACCCGTCGGCCGGCCCGACGCGCCGGTCGTCCTGACCATGTACGAAGACCCGCGCTGCCCTGGCTGCGCCCAGATCGAGCGGGAACTGCACACCACGATCAACAAACTGGAGGACGAGGGCAAGCTCCGGGTGGAGTACCACGTCCTGTCCTTCGTCGACCGCATCGCCCGCGGCAACGGCTCGAAGAAGGCTGCCAACGCCTTGGCGGCCGCGCAGGACGCCGGCCGGTTCCGCGAGTTCCACGACGTGCTCTTCGCCCACCCGCCGGCTTCGGAGGAAACCGACACCTTCGGCGACACACAGGTCCTGCTCGACCTGGCGGAGAAGGTACCGGCGCTCCCCACGGCGGAATTCACCAAGGCCGTCACCCAAGGTACCCACGACACATGGGTCAGCGCCGTACAGCACCGCTTCGACCAGCAGACCAAAATCACCGGCACACCCGCACTGTTCTTCAAGGGACGCGACCTCCTCCGGGATCCGGACCACCCGCTCACCCCGCAGCGGCTGACCGAACTGGTCACGGACGAGGCCCGCACCCGTTGAATGCCGCGCCCGGCGCCGATCGGCGACTCCACGCCCTAGCCATAGATGTCGGTTATGGGCTCATTGATCGGATGCTTCTACCCATGCGTGCCGCCCACCCCGAGGCTGGGGCCATCACCGCACCACACGAGGGATGACGTAGTGAAACTGAAGTACATGGCCGCGCTCGCCACTGCCGCCGCGCTGGCTCCGACGATGCTTGTGGCCACGCCCGCTGCGGCGGCAGGTGAAGCGCTCGACAGGGCCGTCACGGCGCCTGACCGGAGCCCGGAGGAGGTCTCGACGGAAGACTCGAAGGAGGACGGGGCAATCTCGACTGGGAGCGGGACGGGCTCGACTGAGGATGCGGCGACAGGCTCCGAACTTCCGGCCGACGAGCCCGCGGTGGAGCCCAGTGCCCCGGTAACGCACAAGCCCGCGGCGGAGCCTGTGCCCCATGACAAGCCCTCCGCATCGACACGAGCGGTCCCCACTGCTTCCCGCGCTGCTCAGGCTGAGGAAGTCGGTGCCGATGAGGCCCCGGACCTCCGGCTGGAGGGAGTCCCGGACGCCATCGTGGCGGGCGGCGACTGGGAGAACTTCTCCGCCGTCATCGACAACGCTGAAGACGAGTCGGGGGATTGGGGCCTCTACATGGACATCGGCGTCGACGATTACAGCCTGCGGGGAGATGAACTGCAGCTCCAGCTCTACACCGGCGGCGCGTGGTGTGACGCGACGATCCTCTTCCCCAGCGGCATCATCACCTTCGAGCTGATGGACGGGTTCTCGATCCCGACAGGCCAGACCACCGTCCCTCTCCGCATCCGCGCTGCGGCCGACGCTCCACTCGTCGATCTCTTCATCAACCCCCGGATCTCCAACGGCGATGTCCAGTCGGACGCGGACTACCAGGAACCGTCGAAGATCATCGCGCTCGACAGCGGTGGAGAGCAGCCTGGTGGTGAGGAGAAGCCCGGGGAGGGCGAGAAGCCCGGTGGTGGAGAGAAGCCCGGCGAAGGCGAGAAGCCAGGAGAGGGCGAGAAGCCCGGTGGCGAGGAAAAGCCCGGAGACGGGCACAAGCCCGGCGCCGAGCACACAGACAGGGGCAACATGAGTGGCGATGGCGGCAACGCCACCGATCCCGCTGTGCCCGACTCTCCCCAGGGCGGGAGCGGCGTTACGACGCCGGTCGTCGCGCACCCAGCCCCGACGGACGACAACACCGACAAGACCAACGCGGGCGTCTCCCTGGCCGAGACCGGCAGCGACGCCGCCTCCGGCTGGATACTCGGTGTTGGTGGCGCCTCGATCGCCCTGGGCACGGCTCTGGTCACCGCGGTCCGCAGACGTCGCGGTACGAGCTTCTGAGCAGTGCCCGTCAAGGGCGGCCGGGCGGGGCTGGCTGCGGACCAGTCAACTCCTGTCGGCCGTCGGGCTTTTGGCGGGCCCGGCATCCCGCCGTCCGCTGGCCCGTCATCCCTGGGCCAGCGGACCTTCCGCCCCGCCGATCCGCACACCAAGCGCTCACGGCGGGGCTTCGCGATGTTCAGCTGGCGATGCCGACCGGGTGGACCTTGATGGTCTCGTCGTACGAGCCGCCCAACTTCAGCGCGTCCGAAGGCCACTTCAGGGACACGCTGTGGGTCTCGTTCGGCGGCGTCACAATGATGTTGGTCGGATTCGCCAGGCTGTCACCACTCGCGTCAGCCTTGTACGAGATGCTGAAGGTGGCGGTGTCACCAGGGTTCAGGTTGGTGATACGGGGCACCTCACCCCCGCGGTGAACAGGGGCGGAGGTGCCATCGGCGTCCTTCAAGTCGACGCCGGCGAAGCCCGTCACCGAGCAGGTGCTCCCGGCCTTGCTGGTCATCTGAATGGTGATGTCCCCCGTCTTCTCGTCATGCGAGGAGTTGTCGGCCTCCATCACCAGGTCGCTCGTGCGGCAGAACTTGCTCTTGCCCCCACCCTTCGACGCCCCGGTCCCGGCGTGGGCACGGGAGGAATTGGCCTCGCCGGCACCCGACTTCGCCTCGCCCGAGCCCGACTTCGCCTTGCCCTCCTGCTTGTCGGTGCCCTGCGTCCCAGCCGAACCCGAAGCGCCGCCCTCGGCACCGACCGAACCCGTGCTCGCGCCGGACTGACCCGCAGGCTTCGCCGCGTTGGCGTCCGAGCCGGAGCAGGCGGTCAAGGACAACGCGGCGGCCGCGGTCAGAGCCGCGGCGACGACGCGGACGGTACGGCGACGAACAATGCGGGCGTTGGTGGTGGAGCTCATTTCGGGTCCCCCGGTGAAGTCGGTGTCGGTATCTCCTCGGTACGACACCTACTTTGATCAAGGCCGCTATCGCTACGCTGCCGCGCCACTAACGCTCAGCTAATACTGTCCACTTGGCCGCCGGACCCCGGGCCGGGGCGGCGTCTGTCGCCGATGTCACCAGGTGACGGGCAACGCGTAGAGGCCGTAGACCTCTTCGTCAGTGCGGAAGGGCATATCCCTGACGGGCTGCGTGGCGCGGAGGTTCGGGAATCGTCGCAACAGGTTGCGGATCGCGATCCGCAGCTCGGCCCGGGCGAGCGGAGCGCCGATGCAGTGGTGCACACCGTGCCCGAACGTCACGTGCGGCGCCGGGGCCCGCTCGATGTCGAAGCGGTCCATGTCTGCGCCGAGTGCGGGGTCGCGGTTGGCCACCGGGAGGTTGCAGAGGACCTGCTCGCCTGCCTTGATCTCCACCCCGCCGAGTTCGGTGTCGGTCCGCGCGGTTCGGGCCATGGGCACGCTGGAGACGGACAGGTAACGCAGTAGTTCCTCGACTGCCGTGTCCACCACCGGATCGTCTTCGGCGGCCGTGCGCAGTCGTTCGGCCTGCTCCGGATGTTCCAGGAGCAGCAGGGCCCCGAGGCCGATCATGTTGGAGGTGGTCTCGTGCCCGGCGAGCAACAGGAGGTCGGAGACACCGGTCAGTTCGGCGTCGGACACCTTGTCGCCGTGCTCCCGGATCACCATCCCGATCAGCTGGTCGTCGGGGTTCTGTCGTTTTTCCGCGACGAGTGAAGCCATGTACGCGTGCGATTCCCGGCTGGCAGCGAGCCGTTCCTCCAACGGGCGTTCCAGGTTCAGCGCCTCGCGGCTGCGGCGCTGGAATTCCTCCCGGTCCGTGTAGGGGACCCCGAGCAGCTCACAGACCACCCATGCCGGAAGAGGCAACGCGAAGTCCTTCATGAGATCGGCCGGAGCCCCGCGCGACTCCATCGCATCGAGCAGGTCATCGACCTTCCTTGCGATCGATGGCAGAAGCCGACGGACCCGCCTCGCGGTGAACTCCGAAGTGAGCACACGACGCAGCCGGGTGTGGTCGGGCGCGTCCATGTTGATCAGCTCGTAGGGCAGGACCCGCGCACGGTCCGGGTCGTGCATGCCGAACGTCTCCGGGTCCGCGAGGACACGACGGACGTCGGCATGCCGGGTGACGAGCCAGTAGTCACCGGTGCGGAATAAGTAGAAGTCCCGCGCCCGTCGAATCGGATCGTCGCGCTGTGCGGCGATCAGCCTGGGTCCCGGCCCGAAGCCGTCGCGGCTGTAGAAGAGGGAATTCGACGGCGCACCCTGATCGGTCACTGGCCCTCCTGCACACTGTCCGAGCGGAACTCCCCTGATCCTCTGTGCGCACGCGCACGCGGCCCCGGCTTCCGCGACACCCCCGCCGGCGACTCGCAGAGCAGCAGCGGCAAGCGGTCAGACCGAAACGCGTCCCGACCCCACGGCGAGGCGTGGCGCAGATCCTGGCGGCACTGCGACAGCACGGCAGAGAACTACCCATCTCCAGGCGCCCGGCACTGCCCCACATCCCTCAAGTGGTGGACCGAACGCGCCGCGCGCCTCCGCGTACCACCCCCGCACACCGGCTCACACCACATCCACAGCGCAGGCTGGACGGCACGGGGAGGCACACCCGCTCCCCACAGTCGGTCTCTCGACCACGCACGGTGCTGGCGTACGGTCCTGTCGCTTCGCCGGCGAACTTCGATGCCCAGCCTCATGGTTACGGCGCGCTAGAGGCGGTGGCCGTCGCGAGCCTCGGCGGTGGTGGCGGGGCATCAGGCCCGCTCCACCCGCCGGGCTGGGGTCGCCTGCCGATCGTGTTGTCGCCCTCAGGGCACCTCCGGTCCCCGGTACTCGTGCATCGCGTCGATCAGCCAGCGCGCCAGGTAGTCGGCGAACGAGGAGCGCGGGAGCAGTCGGTACGTCGGCTTGGCGTCGAGTTGCCAGAGGAGTACGGGGACGGGGCCCACCGTGGTGGACACTGCCTGGCCGGGGCCGAGGGCCCGGGGGTGCAGGTCCAGCGGACAGCCCTTTTCCAGCACCTGTCGGGCGGAGGGGCCGCTCAGCTCCACGGTGGTGCGGTTCGCCGAGACGTTGACCACCGAGCCCGGGTCGGTTCCGAGGGCGGCACTCAACTCGGCGGTGACGGTGGTGTCTTCGGCCTGGGACAGCACCAGCCACTCGTCGGGCCCCAGCCAGGCGATGGTGTGGGAGCCCGCCGAGGCAGCGGTAGTGGTGGTGTCGCCGCACCGGCGTGGAAGGGGCGCGCCGAGGGTCTTCTCGATGCGGGCGGCCGCGTCGGAGGCGGGGTCGACGCGGAGGTTCACCATGGTGGTGAACGGCCGTTCGGTGAGCGTGACTCCGCGGGCGCCGGTGACACCGGCGGCGCGCATCCGCTGCGTCAGGTGGGCCAGGGGGCTGGTGCGCAGGGCCATCGGCCCGGTGCCCGCGTCGGTCGTCGTCGGCTCAGCCATCTCGCTTGGTCCCTTCGGGGTCGTAGAGGACGGAGTCGGTCACCTCGACGGGCACCAGCTCCGCGCCCACCGGGGCGAGCAGGGTCTCGCCGATTCTGGCTCGTCCGTCGGCGACGAGGGCGAGGGCGAAGGGACGGCCGAGGGCCGCGCTGTGGTAGCTGGAGGTGACGTGGCCGAGCATCGGCACCGGCCCTGCCTCGGGGGTGATCGGCACGTCCGGCGCGACGAGTTGGGTGCCCTCGGGCAGCCGGGTCGTGCGGTCGCTCGGTAGCAGGCCGACGAGTTGTTTGCGGTCCGATCGGGCGGTGTCGGCGCGGGAGTAGGAGCGCTTGCCGATGAAGTCCTTCTGCTGGGAGACCACCCAGGACATGCCCGCGTCGTGCGGGGTGACGGTCCCGTCGGTGTCCTGGCCGACGATGATGAAGCCCTTCTCGGCGCGTAGGACGTGCATGGTCTCGGTGCCGTACGGGGTGATGTCGTGCGGGCGGCCGATCGCGTAGACCTCGTCCCAGACGGCCGGGCCGTACCACGCGGAGACGTTGATCTCGTAGGCGAGTTCGCCGGAGAACGAGATCCGGCAGATGCGGGCCGGGATGCCGGAGGCCAGGGTGGTCTCGCGGAAGGCCATGAAGGGGAACGCGTCGGGGGACAGATCGACGTCGGGGGCGAGGTGGGTTACGACCTCGCGCGACTGGGGGCCGACGACGGCGATCGTCGTCCATTGTTCGGTCACCGAGGTGCAGTGGACGTCGAGTTGGGGCCATTCGGTCTGGAGCCATTCCTCCAGCCAGTCCAGGACCGCGGCGGCGCCGCCGGTCGTGGTGGTCATGAAGTAGCGGTCGTCGTCGAGGCGGAGCGTCACGCCGTCGTCGAAGATCATGCCGTCCGGCTTGCACATGACGCCGTATCGGGCCATGCCCGGCTTGAGCTTCTTGAAGGCGTTGGTGTAGATGCGGTTGAGGAACTCGCCGGCGTCCGTGCCCCGGATCTCGATCTTGCCGAGGGTGGAGGCGTCCATGAACGCCACGCCCTCACGGGCCGCGCGGCACTCGCGGGCCACGGCGCCGTCCATGTCCTCGCCGGGCCGAGGGTAGTAGCGGGGGCGCTTCCACTGCCCGACGTCCTCGAACACCGCTCCCTGGGCGAGGTGCCAGCCGTGGAGGGAGGTGGTGCGCTCCGGGTCGAAGAGATCCCCGCGCTCCCGCCCGGCCAAGGCCGCGAACGCGACGGGTGTGTACGGCGCGCGGTAGGCCGCGGTGCCGATCTCGCCGGGTGACGCGCTCCCGCCGAGGGCCTCGGCGATGACCCCGATCGCGTTGACACCGGAGGTCTTGCCCTGGTCGTTGGCCGTGCCGAGCGAGGTGTAGCGCTTGACGTGCTCGACGCCGCGCATGCCGGCGCCGGTGGAGCGCAGGATGTCGGCGGCGGTGACGTCGCGTTGGAGGTCGACGAAATGGGTGTCCAGCGCGCCGTTGTCGGGGCCCGGTACCAGCCACAGGGCGCGGGCTGCGTCAGGGCGTGCCTGCTGGTGGGGTGGTGGAGTGGTGGGGGTCGGCACCGGGAAGCCGGCTTCGGTTGCGGCCAGTGCTCCGGCGCGGGTGCCCTCGGCCACGCAGTCGTCGAGTGCGTACGTCCCGTTCGCCGCGCCTACGATCTGCTGGTTGCGTACGGTGCCGTCGGGTACGAAGGCGACCAGGTCCTCGTCCCAGCGCAGCCGGCCCTGGCGCTGGCTGTGCAGGTGGACCACCGGGCTCCAGCCGCCGGATACCGCGAGCAGGTCGCAGTCGAACGACTGGGCGGAGTCGATGAGTTGGCCGTCCGCGTCGATCGCCTGGACCGTGACCGAGGTGAGCCGTTCCTCGCCCGCCGTGTCAACGATCGTGCTGCCGGTGAGGACGCGGGCGCCGGTTTCGGCGGCGACCTCGGCGGCCCGTGCGGACGGTTCCGGGCGTGCGTCCACGACGGCGGCGACGGGGATTCCGGCGGCGTGTAGCGCGGCCACCGTCGCGTAGGCGCTGTCGTTGGTCGTACTCACGACGGCTCGCGAACCCGGCGCCACGGCATACCGGTTGAGGTAGGTGCGCACGGCCCCGGCGAGCATCACGCCGGGTCGGTCGTTGCCGGCGAAGACCAGCGGGCGTTCGTGCGCGCCGGTGGCCAGGACGACCTGGCGGGCGCGGATGTGCCACAGGCGTTGGCGGGAGATGCCTTGGGAGGGGTCGGGGGCGTCGGCTCCGAGGTGGTCGGTGCGGCGTTGGAGGGCCAGCACGTAGTTGTCGTCGTAGGAGCCGATGGCCGTGGTGCGGTGCAGGACGACGACCTCGGGCACGGTGTCGAGGGCCGTGTGGAGCTGACTGACCCACTCCAACGCGGTCTGCTCGCCGACCTGTTCGGTGCGTGCGGAGAGCAGCGAGCCGCCCGGCTCGGGTTGGTCGTCGACGACGATGACCCGGGCACCGGAGCCGGCCGCTGCGGCGGCGGCCGCGAGCCCGGCGGGTCCGGCGCCGACGACCAGGACGTCGGTGTGGACGTACTTCTTGTCGTAGACGGCAGGGTCGGGGGCCGGGTCGAGCCGGCCCATCCCGGAGAGCGTCGTTGCGGACAGGCCGTCGTACAGCTCCACGGTCGTTGCCGGGAGCATGCCTTCCGAGCAGGGGCCGTCGATCTGCACCAGGGCGTTGGGTTCCTCGACGCCTGCGGTGACGATGCCGCGCGGGCGGCCGCGGTAGAGCGACGGGGCGGCCTGGACGAGGCCGTTGGCGAGCATCGCGGAGGCGACGGTGTCTCCGGGGTGGCCGGTCAACTCCCGTCCGTCGATGGCGCATCGGAGCAGGGCGGTGCGGTCGATGCGGCCGCCTTGTGGGAGCCGGAAGTGCTGGTCGGTCATCGGTTCCCTCCGGCCTGGGGCAGTTGGGGGCGGGGCTCGTCGAGCCGGTAGGCGGCGAGTACCTCGTGGGTGGCGGTGTCCCGCAGGACGTTGAACCAGCGGCGGCAGCCGGTGCTGTGCACCCACCGTTCGGCGAAGGGGCCCTTGGGGTTGTCGCGGTAGAAGACGTACTCGGCCCACTGTCGGTCGTCGAGGTCCGCGGGGTTCTCCGGGTAGGGGACGTGGGCCTGTCCCCCGTAGTGGTACTCGGTCTCGTCGCGGGGACCGCACCATGGGCAGTCGATCAGCAGCACGGCGTCCTTCTCTCGGCAGGCTCTCGGTGGCCTTGGTGGCCTCGTTGGGGCTCGGCGGGCTCAGGGGCAGCGCCGTCTCGGCTGGGTCGGCGGGCTGTTCAGTGCGCGACGGCTGCGGCGCCGTGTTCGTCGATCAGGGCGCCCGTGGTGAAGCGTTCGAGGGCGAAGGGGGCGTTGAGTGGGTGCGGTTGGCCGGTGGCGAGGGTGTGGGCGAAGGTCCAGCCGGCTGCCGGGGTGGCCTTGAAACCGCCGGTGCCCCAGCCGCAGTTGACGTAGAGGTTCTCGACGGGGGTGGTGCCGATGATCGGGGAGGCGTCGGGGGTGACGTCGACGATGCCGCCCCAGGTGCGGAGCACGTGCGCGCGGGCGAAGATCGGGAACAACTCGACGGCGGCGGCCATCTGTTGCTCGATGACGTGGAAGGAGCCGCGCTGCCCGTAGCCGTTGTAGGTGTCGACGCCGGCGCCCATCACCAGTTCGCCCTTGTGTGCCTGGGAGACGTAGACGTGCACGTGGTTGGACATGACGACGGTCGGGTGGACCGGTTCGTGCAGTTCGGAGACGAGTGCCTGGAGGGGGTGAGACTGCACCGGCAGTCGGACGCCGGCGCGTTCGGCCAGGACACTGCTGTGGCCGGCGGCCGCGAGGCCGATCCGGGCGGCGTGGATGCGGCCGCGGTTGGTCTCGACGCCCACGACCCGGTCGCCGTCCTTGAGGAAGCCGGTGACCTCGCAGCCCTGGACGAGGTCCACGCCGAGTTCGTCGGCGCGGCGGGCCAGTGCCCAGGCAACGTGGTCGTGTTTGGCGATGCCGGCCCGTGGTTGGTAGGTGGCGCCGAGGACCGGGTAACGGGTGCGGGGCGAGACGTTGAGGATGGGGCAGACCTTGGCGACCTCGTCCGGTTCGAGCCATTGGGCGTCGACCCCGTTGAGGTGGTTGGCGCTCGCGCGGCGGACGCCCTCGCGGACGTCCTGGAGGGTGTGTGCGAGGTTGAGGACGCCGCGCTGGCTGAAGAGGAAGTCGTAGTCCAACTCCTCCGGGAGGCGTTCCCACAGCTTGAGCGCGTGCTCGTAGATCGCGGCGCTCTCGTCCCAGAGGTAGTTGGAGCGGATGATGGTGGTGTTGCGGGCCATGTTGCCGCCGGCCAGCCAACCCTTTTCCAGGACGGCGACGTTGGTGATGCCGTGGTTCTTGGCGAGGTAGTAGGCGGTGGCCAGGCCGTGGCCGCCGGCGCCGACGATGATGACGTCGTAGGAGGAGCACGGTTCGGGGTTGCGCCAGAGGAAGTCCGGGTGCTCCGGAAGCGGTTCGGCGGTCATTCCGCTCCTCCCTTGCGGTGGGGCAGGTGGGGGTAGAGGGGGAACGCGCCGGCCAGCTTCTCCACCCGGTCACGCAACAGCCCGGCGCGTTCGTCGCCGAGCCGCTCGGCCTTGAGTGCCTGGGCGATGATGTCGGCGACCTCCCGGAATTCGGTCTGGCCGAAGCCGCGGGTGGCCAGGGCCGGGGTGCCGATCCGCAGACCGGAGGAGACCATCGGCGGGCGCGGGTCGAACGGCACGGCGTTGCGGTTGACGGTGATGCCGATGCGGTGCAGCCGGTCCTCGGCCTGCTGCCCGTCGAGCGTGGAGTTGCGCAGATCGACCAGCACCAGGTGGACCTCGGTGCCGCCGGTCAGCACCGTGATCCCGGCCTCGGCCACATCGTCGGCCAGCAGCCGGCCGGCGAGTATCCGGGCGCCGTTCAGGGTGCGTTGCTGGCGCTCGGCGAACTCCTCCCCCGCCGCCACCTTGAAGGCCACCGCCTTCGCCGCGATGACGTGTTCCAACGGCCCGCCCTGCTGGCCCGGGAAGACCGCCGAGTTGAGCTTCTTGGCCAGTCCGGCCTTGCTGAGGATCACCCCGCCGCGCGGTCCGCCGAGGGTCTTGTGGGTGGTGGTCGTGACGACGTCGGCGTACGGCACCGGGTTGGGGTGCAGGCCCGCGGCCACCAGTCCGGCGAAGTGCGCCATGTCGACCATCAGGTACGCGCCCACCGCGTCGGCGATCCGTCGGAACGCGGCGAAGTCCAGTCGGCGGGAATAGGCGGACCACCCCGCGACGATCATCTTGGGCCGGTGGGCGAGGGCGAGTTGCTCGACCTCGTCCATGTCGATGCGCAGGTCGGTTTCGCGGACGTGGTACGGCACGACGTTGTAGAGCTTGCCGGAGTAGTTGAGGCGCATGCCGTGGGTGAGGTGGCCGCCGTGTGCCAGGTCCAGGCCGAGGATCGTGTCGCCGGGGTCGAGCAGCGCGAACATCGCGGCGGCGTTGGCCTGGGCGCCGGAGTGCGGTTGCACGTTCGCGGCCTCCGCGCCGAACAGCTCCTTCACCCGGTCGATCGCCAACTTCTCGACGACGTCGACGTGTTCGCAACCGCCGTAGTAGCGGCGGCCCGGGTAGCCCTCGGCGTACTTGTTGGTCAGCACCGAGCCCTGGGCCTCCATGACGGCGGCCGGGGTGAAGTTCTCCGAGGCGATCATTTCGAGGGTGGACTGCTGGCGGTGCAACTCGGCGTCCACGGCGGCGGCGACGTCCGGGTCGAGTTCGCTGAGCGGGCGGGAGAGGGAGGAGGGGGCGAATGCGCTGTTCGACGGGTCCGTTGCCATCTGTGCACCATCCTGGGAGCCAACTAATGCGCGACTGATATATCAGTTGTTGCGGTAACGTATGGGAGCTCGACGAACAGGTCAAGGGGGCACCATGCAGCAGGCGGCGACCGCATCCGACGGCGCGGAACTCTCCCTCGCCGAACGCGCCTACCGCGCCATCCGCGACCTGCTGGTCATGCTGGAGATCCGCCCGGGCGCACCGATCCACGAGGAGCAACTGGCGCAGTCCCTCGGCGTCGGACGCACCCCCGTGCGCGAGGCGCTCAAGCGCCTCCAGTACGAGCGCCTGATCACCACCTACCCCCGCCGCGGCACCTTCGCCACCGACGTCAACATCACCGACCTCGCCCATATCTCCGAAGTCCGCCTGGAGTTGGAGCCGCTGGCCGCCGCCCAGGCAGCACGACGCGCCACGGCCACCGACCGCACGAACCTGACGACCCTGCGCCGGGAACTCACCACCGCGGCCACCCGCCCCCTCAACGCCGTCGACCTCATGCACCTGGACCTCCAGGTCCACCGCGCCATCTACACCGCGACCCACAACCCGTACCTGGAGGACACCCTCGTACGGCACGACAACCTGGCCACCCGCATCTGGTGCCTGTTCATCGACCGCCTCTCCGACATGGCCGGCCACGTCGAGGAACACGGGCCCCTGATCGAGGCGATCGTCGCCGGCAACCCGGACAAGGCGGCGCGGCTCGCCCGCGGTCACGTCGAGGGCTTCGAGCAGGCTGTTCGCAACGCCATTTGAGGACGTGGCGGTTCGACGGCCCTCCGCCTGTCCCCGAACGCCCCCACTGCAAGCGGCAGTTGACCGATGCCAAGCAGCGCTCCACCGAGCACCGGATCGCTGGCTGCCTCAATTACCTCTTGACCCATGGGGTAGCCGAGCACCCCGCGCCGCCCAGTGACGTGGACTGCCCTCACCGCCGCCGCTCTCCGGTCCATCTCCTACTGGGCACTCTGATGCGCGTCACTGGCTTCAGGCACTCCGCGGCGCCCTGGACGCGAGGTAGCAGAGCAACCTGTGCGCTACGGTGCGACGCCATGCCGGGCGCCGCGACGCAGCTCTCCTTCCATCGGCGCGCCGCCCACTTGCGGCCAGTACCTGCCTGGCTTCGCCGCCCTTCCCCTCAGTCAACGGGGAGTCGGTCCCCGCGCGGCCGTGCCCCGGGGCGGGTTCCACCGTGGGTCGATCACGGACAGATGCAGGTCGGCCGGGAAACCGGCGGCGAACTTGCCTGCACAGACCGCGACTTGATGGAGTTGCCGCAGCAACCACCGGCCCAGGGCGCAGCCTTCGTGCCGGACGGAGGAGGACATGCACAGGTCGCCGGTAAGCAAGACGTAGGAGTGCGCGACGTGCCTCCACCTGCCCGGCCGCACCCTTCCGCAACACCCTTTAGGCCGACGCGTCGCTGTCCTGCGTCGGCAGCCCTCGCAGAAGGACACCTAGGAAGAGGTCGAACTGGGGGGTGACGTGACCGATCGTCACCGGCTGCTCCTCGACCGCGAGCCAGCTGATCATCGACGTGATGAAGATGAGCCAGCTTTGGTCGGCATTGCGTGGCGAGGCGCCGCCCTCGATGAATATCTCGACGCACGCGCGGCGGAGGCGGTCCACCGAGTGCGCGTTGTGCGCGTGCGGCCGCGAGAGGTGCGAGGCGTAGCCGGGAATGCCGAGAAAGTGCTCGCGGATCAGCAACGCCAGCTGCCTGAGCTGTGCGCGCCAGTCCGATGGCTGTAGCTCGATCGCGCCCAGCACCCGGTCGACGACCACGTCGCTGACGAGGTCGAACAGTTCGTCGCGACTCTTCACCCAGCGGTAGAGCGCGCCATGGCGCACTTCCAACCGTTCTGCCAGCTGGCGCATCGTGATCGCGTCGACGTTGTCGAACGTGGCCGCGGCTTCAACGATCTTCTCGCGGCTGATCTGCGCCGGCCGGCCTGGTCGGCGGGGTGTGTTGGCGGCCTGACTCATGACCGCGACGGTACCCGACGCAGCTTCTCCCCCGCGCAGTGCGCGCTGCGGCGCACCCTGCACCCGGCATTTGTGGCCAGCGGTCACAAACAGAGTTACCGTGGGCATGCGTCTCCGCTGACGCGTCGGTCGGAAGCGAAGAGGAAGTGGTAGGAGACATGTCTGAGACTGTCGTGCACGGCACCGTCGCCGACGGATTCGAGCCGGTGCGTGAAGAATTCCGCGCGATCGTGACGCGTGAGGGCGGCGACCTGTCCGCCCAGGTCGCCGCGTACCACCGCGGGCAGCCAGTGGTGGACCTGTGGACGGGCAGCGAGACCGCGGCGAATTCCCTGCTGGGTGTCTACTCGGCGAGCAAGGGCATCACCCACATCGTCGTTGCCCTGCTGGTCCAGCAGGGCGTCCTCGACCTCGACACACCGGTCAGCAGGTACTGGCCCGAGTTCGCCGCCAAAGGCAAGCAGGACATCCTGCTGCGCGAGCTGCTCTCGCACCAGGCAGGACTGGTCGGCGCCACCGACGGCTTCACCATGGACGACATCGCGGACGACCGGATCGTCGCCGAGCGACTCGCCGCGCAGCGCCCACTCTGGCGGCCGGGCACATCCGCCGGCTACCACGCCCTGGTGATGGCCGCACTCAGCGGCGAAGTCGTGCGCCGGGCCACTGGATCCGGCGTGCAGACCCTCTTCAACGAGATGCTCCGCGACCCGCTCGGGCTCGACCTCTATCTGGGGCTACCGACAGATCAGGAGCACCGCTACCTTCCCGCGCAGCCGATGGTCGGTACGCCCGAACGACTCGCCGGTCTGGCCGCGGCGGCAGCCGCCCCCGACAGCATCAGCGGCGTGGCGTTCAACCGCCACGCCCCCGGCAACCGTGAGGTGTGGGAGCTCCCCAACCTCACCGCGGTCCGCTCCAACGGCACCGCCTCCTTCGGGGTGTCGGCACAGCTCGGGGCCTGGCGAAGCTCTACTCCGCACTGGTCAGCCCCGTCGACCGCCACCAGCCGCTGCTCAGCGCAGACACCGCCTCCGCATTCGCTCAAATCCAGAGCAACGGCTTCGACCTGGTACTGCGATCCCAGAAGGCATGGGCCGTCGGCTTCCACACCTATTCCGAGATCTACCCATCACTGGCCGCAGGCTCATTCGGGCACAGCGGCGCAGGAGGCCAGCAGGCGCTCGTCGACCCGCGCAACGCGCTGTCCTACTCTTTCCTGCGCCGCCGCTTCCTGTTCCCCGCCCAGGCCGACCCCGATCACAACCGCCTGCTCCGCGCCCTGCGCTCCGCGGCGGACGCACGACGCTAAAGGGTGTTGCAGAAGGGTTGGTTCTGGGCATTTCCGCTGTACCGCTGAGGTGTTGCGGGTTGAGCGAGTGTGGGCCACGCCCCTACTACCGACTCTCCGACCGCCGCACGCTCTACGCCACGAGCATGCGCCCCTGTTGAGGATCTCCGGCAATCCCCCGGAGCACTCGGACTCCTCGCCTGGTTCGGTGTTGCACGGGTCACTGACCTGTCCGGCGCGAGCTTCGGGCGTCCGACTGCCAAGCCGGCTTCGCGAGTTGATCCGCGTGGCAGTCAGTTGGCCAAGGCTCGATGGCGCGCCTCGCGGATGACCTGATCGGCGGTTCGGTCAGGAGTGAGAGCGGCGGTGTCGAACCACCAGCCGACATCGCCCAGTTCGCGCTTCATGCCGACGTCGAGAGCTTCATAGCCATCGAAGTCGAACCGCTCGCGTGGGTCCCTGATCGGGTTGCGGTATCGGCACACCTCAACGCCCGGCGCGAGGACGACGAACAGGACCTGCCGGGCCGGAAGGAGGCTTACGAAGAAGTCCAACTGCCTGCGGTCGGGGATCACCCAGTCGATCACAGGCGTGAAACCGGCGTCGGAGACGTTGTTCGCCAGCATGCACAGGTTGCGGTTACACAGGTCCACTTGCCGCGCTGCCTCGTCGGCCGGCTCGCCAAGGGCCCCGACGCGACCGCCGACGATCAGCCTGCTGATCTGGTCACCGTCGAGCCGCGCGGAGCGTGGCAGCCGCTCGGCGACCAGCCGGGTCACCGTCGATTTCCCGGCCCCGGGCATCCCCGTCACGATCAGACAGCTCGGCCTCTCAGCAACGTTCACGCCCGGAAGCGTGTCAAGGTGCGTGCTCGGCGGCAACTGCATTTCCAGGTACGGGCGTCGGCACGTTGGGCGGAATCAAGGCGAGCGGGTCCGGGGCGCAAGCCACTGGCCCTTTCGGGGCGGTGCCGGAACCGACTGGTGTCCACCCGCCGACGCATCCCGGGCAGATCTGCAAGCCCCACGACATCTGCCGCCGAGACTTCTGTGACCGGGCGGTTTGCGCCGCTCGGGGGCGAGTTCGGCGGTGCGGACACCCAGGGTCGGGTCGGGTCGCCTGAGGGTGGAGGGCATCGGACCCGCTGCGGGCCGGTACGGGTACGGCGGGCGGGGAGCGCGGAAAGTCGGCGAGCCCGCCGCCGCGGTCCATGCTCCCGGTGTGGGCCGGCCGGGTGGCTCTGTCGAGATCTGTCCGCGCTTGGCCCGGTGAAACGGCTCTACGAGGGGCTCGGGGGTGGTGTGCTGAAGGTGTCCAGAGGGGGAGCTTCCTTCGGAATTCGGATCGGACGGTGTGGCGTATGTCCACGGGCCTCCTTGTCAAGCCCCTGACCGGCCGCGTGGCGGTGGTCACCGGCGCCTCCAGCGGTATCGGCGAGGCCTCGGCCGAGCACTTGGCGCGCCTGGGCGCTCGGGTCGCCGTTCTGGCCCGGCGCGCGGATCGGCTGGACGGGCTGGTCGCCCGGATCGAGCGCGACGGCGGCACCGCTCTGGCGCTGGCCGTCGATGTGACCGATGCCGCGGCGGTGCGTGCGGCCGCCGACCGGGTGGCGGCCGAACTGGGCACCGCCGACCTGGTGTTCAACAACGCGGGGGTTGGGTTGCCCGGCCCGATCGAGGCGGCTGTCGATCGGTGGCAGCGGGAGATCGATGTCAACATCACCGGGCTGATGAACGTCATCGGGGCGTTCATGCCGCAGTTGGTGAAGGCCGCCGCCGAGCGCGGGGTGGCCGATCTGGTCAACACCTCCTCGATCTCGGCGCAGAACATCTACCCCCACTTCGCCGTGTACGCCGCCACCAAGGCGTACGTGAGCCACCTCTCGCGTCATCTGCGGGTGGAGCTGGGCGCGAAGAAGGTACGGGTGTCGGCGCTGGAGCCGGGCATCGTCGACACCGAGATTCAGAGCCATACGACGGACGAGGCGGTGCTGCGGTGGCTGGCGAGCGCCAAGGAGACGATGGAGTGGCTCACGCCGCAGGACATCGCCGAGACCATCGGATTCCTGGCCGCGCTGCCGGCGCGGGTGAACCTCCAGCAGGTCACGATCATGCCCACCGGTCAGCCCAGTTGACCCGCGGGGGCCGTCCGTTCAGCTCGATGATCTCCCAGAAGAGCGCTCGACCAAGATTCCCGACAGCGTCAGGCACTGAACGTCCACGACATCCCGCCGAACCCGGACGGGTACGTCCACTCCGCGGCCTACCTCGACAAGCGCGGCAGGTCGTCGACGCGGACGAGGTCGACCCGGTCAGCTGCGTGCTCACCGATCCGGACCAGACGATGGCCCGGGCCACGATCGACCGCCCTTCCCGGCTCAGCGCCTGCGGGAGTGGTCGCTCCTCCACGCCGTCACGCTCAAACCGCCCTGGCAGCCGGACGACCTGCTCGGATCGTCCAACCGGCTCCAGCTCAAGACCGTCGGCGGGACGAACACCGAGGCCGTCGAGATCCTCGCGGAAGCCGGCCGCACCAAGCGGATCCGCAACACCGCCGGGCCGTCCTCAATCGCCGCAGCGACAGCTGAAATCAGCTCACCCACAACTCGTCACTATTGCTCGCCGGCAGTTGGGCACGCCGGTGCTGATGTATCCGGAGAGCGACCCTGGTCATCCGGTGCTCGGCTTCGACGTCGCGGCTGATCGGGTCGTTCTCCTCGCAGACCCGCGGTTCAGGTAACGGAGGTCGGCGTTCCACGGGTGATGCGGTACAGCACGTTCGGACGCAGTGGTCCTTCGGGCGCGGTGGGGTCGTCGAAGTCGTCGGCCGGGTTCCGGGTCATGCCGATCCGCTGCATCACCGCCTGCGAACGGAAGTTGGTGGCCGTGGTCACGGCGAGGATTTCGGGAAGCTCAAGGGTGTCGAAGCCGTGGGCCAGGACCGTCCGTGCGGCCTCGGTCGCATAGCCCTGGCCCCAGGCCGAGCGGGCGAGCCGCCAGCCGATCTCCACGCCGGTGAACGGCATGTCGTCATCCACCCGGTCCAGGCCCGCAAAGCCGACGAACTCGCCCGTGGCCTGCACCTCAACCGCCCACCACCCGTAACCTCGCTGGTCGAACTCGACCTGGAACCTTGCCACGGAGGCGTCGCTCTGTTCGCGGGTGAGCAGGTCGCCCAAGTGCTCCCGGACTTCGGGGTCGGCATTCATCGCCGCCCACGGCTCAAGGTCGGTGCCCCGCCATCGGCGAAGGATGAGGCGATCGGTACGCAGTTCAGCCATGCTGTCCAGCCAACGTGGCCTCTGGCTTCACGGCAATCCATTTTCCTGTGGGGCGACACCGCCGGAGCGGACAGAACGTGCGGTGCGCGGCTCGCTCTGAGAACGAATGGTGCGACCACTGCACCGTCGTCGTACTTGAAGGAAGAACCAAAGGAGCGGCCAACGACCGGCTGAACTCAGCCAAAGGCCATAGCACATGCTGGACGGACCCGTAAGGCTGACGATCTACTCTGCGCCATGGGTATACAACGGCATGCGGTGACCCCGCGTGAGGACTTCCATCGCCTCTACTCGGCTGCCCAGGTGGACGCAGTCGCCGATTCGCTCAGCCTCCGGGCCGAGTTCCCCTACCAACTGACCTACCTCGGCGAGGGAAGCGAGATGTGGCGGGCGGGCGAAGTACCGTCCAACCCCGATCTCGTGCCGATGCTGCGTGACATCAACAGCCTCCTCACCCGGCACGCCGAACAGCTCCTGGCCCTTGCCCCGCCATCGTCTCCCGTACAGATCGTCGATCTCGGGCCGGGCACCGCGCGTCCGGTACGCGGTCTGATCCGTCACCTTCTGGAGCGCACCCGCCTGGCCGGATATCGTGCCGTCGACATCAGCGCCGAGATCCTCGAACTGGCCAGAAAGAACCTGCAGTCCGAATTCCCGGACCATGCGGAGCACTTCGAGCTGTGGCAGGGCGACTTCACCGGGCCGGATCTCAAGCGGGTCCTGGCACCCGAGCGCGCCTCCGGGCACTCCGGTGGCGAACCGTTCCGCTTCGTCATCATGGCCGGCGGGACGCTGTACAACTTCGCCGACCCGAACCAGGTCCTACGCCACGTGCGCAGCGCCATGAGTGAGCACGACGTATTGCTGCTGACGCTGCGCATCGACATCGGCGCCGACAGGCCCGCGTTCATGAAGGAGGTCAAGGTCGGCGGTGCACACAAGCCGCAGCAGTTGGCGGGGCTGGACCTGCTGGGCATCGACCGCTCCTGGTACGTCACCGAATCGGGGTTCGACCGGATGCGTAGCGAGATCTTCGTGCGCGCACGGTTCCTGGAGCCGGTCACGGTGGCCTTCGATGCCGCAGGGGGCAACCGAGCGGTGTCGTTCGAGCCGGACGACACCGTGGTGGTCTGGCGCTATCTCTACCAGGACAGTGCGGCGGTGGCCGACCAGCTCTCCGACTGTGGGCTCCAGGTGCGCCTGCTCGAACGCGGCGAGGGCAGCCACGTAGTTCTCGTCGCTGCGACTCCGACGCCCTGAACGCCGCTTTCCCTTCCCGAACTTGGGGCACGAACTCGATCCGGACGAGCTCCTCTCAGTAGGGCCAGGCCAGGCACCGACTGCATTCGGTGAGAACCAAGGCCAGCACCGACCAACGTGAGCGCCCCACCACTGCCGGCGACGCCGAGAGCGGGATGGGGCGCAACACGTCGGGAGGGGACGGGGCACTTGCCAACCCCGTTCACCGCGTTCCGTCGCTGCGTCAGCGCGTGACCTGGATGGTTGGGCGCAGGGTGGCTGTCAGGCGGGTCAGTAGTTGTTCGGCGGGCGGGAGTACCCACGGGGAGAGGGCGGCGGCGCCGATGCCGGCGCCGACCCCGGTCCAGGCGACCGGGCCCAGTGGTGTGCATCCGAAGAAGTGGCTGACCACGGGTGTCTGGACGATGCCGGCGAGGACGAGGGCGGAGCCGAATCCGGTCGCCATCACCAGGGGGCTGCGTTGTCGGCCCTTGATGGTCTGGGTGAGTTGGGCTCCGACTACTCCACACAGTGCCATGGTGCTGGTGCGCCGTGCCGAGCCCGGGGTGAGCCGGCCGATCAGCCATGCCGTGGTCGCGCCGAGCCCGGTGACCAGGCCGCGTTGGCGGATCTGCCGGGTCAGCGGGGCACCGAGGGCGGCGATACCCACCGGGGAATCGCCGGGCAGAGACGTTTCCTCACCCGGCTCCTCGTCCTGTGGGGTGACCGCCACGGCCATCGCCGGAAACATGTCGGTGAGGAGGTTGACCAGCAGCAACTGCCGCGTGGACAGCGGGGAGGCACCGTCGAGCAGGGTGCCGAGCACGGTGAAGCCGACCTCGCCGAAATTGCCGCCGATCAGGATGCTGATGGCATCGGCCACGCTGCGCCACAGGGCCCGGCCCTCGGCCACGGCGTCGACGAGGACGGAGAGTTCGTCGCCCGTGATGACCAGGTCCGCCGCGTTGCGCGCCGCGGCCGATCCGCGTGCCGCGATGCCGACGCCGACATCGGCGGCGCGGATGGCTGCGGCGTCGTTCGCGCCGTCGCCGACCATGGCCACCACCCGCCCCGCCTCCCGGAGCGCCTCGATCACCTGGAGCTTCTGCTCGGGGGCGACGCGGGCCACCACACCGCAGTCCCGCAGGAGTTCGGCCCGGCCGGCCCGGCCGAGGGCGGACAACTGGTGACCGGCGACCACGGTGACATCCCTAGGCCAGCCCAGGGCCACCGCGATGGCCCGGGCGGTCTGCGGGTGGTCGCCGGTGAGGATCACCGGCCGCAGTCCGGCCTGGCGCAGCCCGGCCACCAGTGGAGCGGACCCGGCCCGCGGAGTGTCGGCCAGTGCCACGAATCCCAGGAACTCCAACCGTTTCAGGGGCTTTTCCAGTGCGTCGGGTGCTTCGCCGGACGCGAGCCGGCGCCGGGCGACGGCCAGCACGCGCAGTCCCTGTCCGGCCAGGGACTGCGCGCTCTCCTGCGCATCGGCGGGGACCTCCGCGCAACACGGCAGCACGATTTCCGGTGCGCCCTTGATCACCAGCAGGTGCGCGTCGCCGTCCGCGGGGTGCTGTCCGAGGGCGGCGGCATAGCCGCGGCTGGCCTCGAAGGGCTGGGCGTCGGTCTGCCGCCAGTCCGGGTCGTCCTGGGCCGCGGCCAGTACGGCTTCGTCGGTGGCGTGTGCGTGCACGCCCGTCTCGTCGGGGCGCGGGCAGGCCCGGGCCGCGGTCCGCAACACCGCGGCCGCTTCAGGGGCGTTGGCGGCGTGAGTGGCGCCCTGGGCGGTGACGAGGTACACGACGTGCAGGCGGTTCTCGGTCAGGGTGCCGGTCTTGTCGAAGCAGATGGTGTCGACACGGCCCAGCGCCTCCAGGGTGCGCGGGGTGCGCACCAGTACCCCGCGCCTGCTGAGCCTGCGCGCCGCGGCCATCTGCGCGACCGTCGCCACGAGCGGGAGACCTTCCGGGACCGCGGCCACGGCCACCGCCACGCCGCCGCCGACGGCCTCGCGCACCGGGCGTCCGCGTAGCAGGGACAGTGCGGTGACGGCCGCTCCGCCGGCGAGGGTGAGCGGCAGCACCCGCTTCGTCAGTTCCTGCAACCGTGCCTGTACCCCTGCCGCGGCCGGGGCCCGTGAGGCCAGGGACGCGGCGCGTCCGGCCTGGGTCTGGTCGCCGGTGCCGACCACGACGGCCCGGCCGCGGCCCGCGACCACGGTCGTGCCTTCGTAGACCATGCAACCGCGGTCCGCCACGGCCGCGCGGGGTGTGGCGGCCACCTGTTTGCGGGTCGGCAACGACTCGCCCGTCAGGGCGGATTCGTCGACTTCCAGGTCGGCGGCTTCCAGGAGTCGGGCGTCAGCGGGCACCACGTCGCCGGTGGCCAGTTCGATCAGGTCGCCGGGCCTCAGCCGGGCGGCGTCGACGACTGTTGCCGTCCCCGTCCGGGAGTCGGTGAGGCGCCGGGCCGTCTGCCGCTGACCGACCGCGAGGGCGGCCAACGCGCGCTCGGCGCGCACGCGTTGCACCCCGCCCACCATGGCGTTCATTCCCAACGCCCCGGTGACCAGGAGGGCGTCGACGGTGGACCCGAGAACCGCCGAGGCGGCCGCGCCGACCGCGAGCACGGGGGTGAGGGGATCGTCGAGTTCCGCACGCACGGCCGCGATCAGGGACATCGTCGTGCGTGCCGGGGCGAAGACCGGTAAGCGGGCCGCGGCACCCGCGCCGGTGCGCAGCCGCGACAGCATCGTGGGGGCGGTTCGGGGCGTACTGGCCAGCCGGGACAGCGCCTCGTCGGGGTGGAGGGCGTGCCACGGTACGCGCGGACCCGGGTGGGGCGCGGTGCGGGCGAGCGAGCCGTACGCGGCCCGCCATCCCGAGAACAGGGCTGCCCCGGCCGCCGCGTTGACGGGGCTGAGCCGGACCCCGGTCGGCAGGAGCATGCGTCGGGCGGGCGAGCCTCCCGTGACCACCAAGAGCCCGGACAGCGCCGCCCCCGACTGGGCGAGGATCGTGGAACGTCGGCTGACGGCGCGCGCGGCGGAGGTGGCCGCCAGCAGCCGCCGCACCCCCTCCAGGCCGTTCAGCGCCAGGACATCGGCGCCCCAGACCACCGTGCTGCGCCCGTCGGTGACGGACACGGCGAGATCACCGGCCAGCAGCCCCGCTAGCAACTCGTGGCTCCCGGCGTCCTCGTGGTCGATGCGCGTGACCGTCACCACCACCTTGCCGTCGTCCTGCAGCCCGCGCACGACCTCGGCCAGCGGCCGTTCGGGGGCGACGACGGTGTCCGCCAGTGACGCGAAGTCGCCGAGGGAGGGGTCGTCCACCATCACGACGTTCAGGCCGGCCCGGCGTGCCGCGTCCAGCACCGACTCGGCTCGCGGGTCGAGTTCCCACCCGACGAGCACGGTGCCGATGTCCTCCCCGCCCGTGGAGGCGATCATCAGCCCGGTGTCGGCCGGCTCGCCGTCGGATGCCGGACGCAGGCTCACCGCGGGCTGGTTGGCGTCACCTGCCGCATCGTCGGCGCCGCGCAGCGCCGCGGTCGCGGCGTGCCAGAGCCGGTCGTGGTCCCACGAAGGCGTGCCGGGGTCGACGTCGAGGACCGTCCGCCGCGGGCTGCGCAGGGCGCCGGGGTGAAGCACCACGGTGTCCACGAGCTCCAGGCGGCGCAGCCGCTCGACGCTGCGGACCAGCACTCCGCCCTGGGCCAGGGCGCTGCCCACGGCGGCCGTGAAGGCTGTTGGGCCGTAGCGTGCCGCCTTCGGTGATCCGGCCAGGACCGCTTCCGCGGCACCGGCCAGGCTGCGGGTGAACACCAGCGTTGCGGCTGCTCCCACGAGGCTGCCCGTGACCGCGGTGTCGGCGTACTCCTCGCCCGGATTCCGCCGGAGCGGTGGCCGGGACAGCCCGGCCCCGGACAGGCCCGGCCGGTCCGGTAGGCAGAGGCTGTCGTGCGCGGCGTCGAACGCGGCGGCTCGGGCCAGTGCCTCCGCCAACTGCCCCGTGCGCAGCGCCCCGTCCAGCACGAGCGCGGTCGGCGACTGGCCCAGACCGTGCGTGGCGGCGTTGACCGCGGCCAGCACCAGGTCGGTGCCGGTCGTACCGAGCCGACGGTGCAACACGTTCCGGACCCGGGAGTCCTCCCGCAGCAGCGTCACCGCCGCGGTGACCAGCCGCGGCGACTTCTGCAGCCGCATCACCTGCGTCGTCAGCGCCGTGGCGATGCCTGCCGCGTCGCAGGCCAGGACCATCGCCGCAGCGCGCACATCGGTGGCGCTGCCCGGGTGCGGAAGGTGTGACTCCGCCGTCCCGTCGGAGAGTTCCAGCCCGTACCGGGCAGCCAGCTCCGTCACCCGGCGTTCGACAGTGCCAACCAGGGCCTCGTCGGTCGCCCGCACCACCAACCGGGACAGCCTGCCGTCCCAGTAGGCAAGGAGCACATCGGGATGGTCCAGCAGGGCAGCGGCCACCTTCTCCGCAGCCTCCTCCAGCGGCGGAGCACCATCGGCCTCGGGGGCCAGACGCAAGGGCAGTTGGAGACGGCTGCCGGCGCGCCAGCAACCGTCCGCGGGGGCAAGCGCGTTGCGGGCCACCCGGGCCATGCGCACGGCCGTCGCCGATGCCTCGGCCGCGGCACTCGCCGCGGTGCGCACGCCGGTGGAGGAGAGTTCGACAGCGCCTCGCCGGAACGCGTCGGCCGGGGAAGCGAGTTGAGTGACGATCCGGGCCGGAGCGGCGAGCGCCACACCGAGGCCGGCCGCAGGCAGGCCGGTCAGTAATCGCAGAACCACTGTCCTACTTTCGCGAGAGAGCCGCACCGGTCGTGACCGCGGTGCGGGGAGAGAGTGATGCCCGATATGGCCGGGCTGCCGACGGTTGGCGCCGGGCGGGTCAGCCGGCCGCCTGCCCCGACGGCGCTTCGGCGTCGATCGGCACCGCGCCGTCGCGCCGGCCGTGCGTCTGCGGCGATCGCGACTTCCGCGCGCCCTTCGCCCGCTTGTTGGACGTGGCAGGGGCCGTTGACGAGCGCTGCTGTTCACCGGCCGGCAAGGCGTCTGCCCCGTCGTCCTTCCCGGGGTTCTGCTGTGTCAGCCACACGACCGCGGCGCCTGCGGCCGCCACCGGCCACTCGACCAGGCCCGCCACGCCCAGGATGCCGACACCGGCATACGCCGCGATCCGGCGCGTCGCGGGAGGCACCGAACCGACCGCCTCCAAGGCCCCGTCCATGACCTCCTTCACGAGGGAGGCACCGGGCACGTGGCCCACCACGGCCTGTACCGCCCCCAAGGGACCCGACCGTTCCGTCGGGCGCGACGAGGACGAGGGGGGTAAATGGGCGCTCTCGCTCACAAGATCTCCTGTTCCGGGTACGGACACGTCGCCAACTCGCCGTGTTCGATTGGCGTTTACCTACGTCGCCTACGGTCTCCGTAAACGTGCTTTGACGGTGTCCGTGCTTGACAGCGTCTGCGCGCGTTCGTGATTCTCGACATGTGCAAGCACCTCGTTAGGTGAGGCGTCTGCGCGGACACAGGCCGCTGACCCCGAACGTCGAGAGACGCCCCGGGTCAGGACAGCTCACCCCGGATTAAGGGGTGCGCCCAAGCGGCTGCCCGTCCAACTTTGGCCGGGAATACGCCGCGTAGTGCTGAAGCTGTGACGAGAGAGGTGCCTACCCGCGTCGCGGAGGCTCCTCGGCCCATGTCCGGCACCCACGGGTGCCCCGGCCGCGAGGAGGTGAGGGGCTTGAGTCCCTGGCATAGTCCGGAGCCCGTTTTTCCCAGGCCGACCCGCCCGTCACCGCCCGGCCGCCACTGACGCCGCTCCCCCCTCCACACGCTGACCCTGCCCACGAGGCACTGAGACACGGCGTGTTGGTTGCTTCCTGCCGGCGTGCGCGGCCGGGCCCGTTCCCCCTCGGAGCCTGCTGTGCGCATTCACCTGACCTGGCCCCACCTTGCCGCCACCGGCCTCACCCTCGCCGTCCCCGACATCACCCCCGACGCGCTACGCCCCATCCTGCGCCGGGCATTGGCCCACGCAGAGCCCGTCGTGTCCAGCGCCGCTGACGCAGCGGGCGCGGGCCTCCTCGCCCGCCTGATGCTCCCGCTTGCCGTCTGCGTGGTGCAGCAAGCGCTCACAAGCCCCACACAGGCTCCGGAATACGCCCCTGGTGGCGCCTCGCCACAGAGGGCGCGGCCTCAACTAGCCCCTGCGCCTTTGCCGGTCTCCACCACCCGACCGCGCGCACCCTCCAGCGACTCCCACCGATGTGCGGGCAACCATGCGCCCGTGTAAGGGCGTTGGTGCGGGATGCAGCCGGGGGAACAGCGGATGCGGCACGTGGCAGACGGACTCACTCCCGCCCCGGTCCGTCCAGTGGAGAACAGTCTTGGGCGCGCTTCTTCAAGGATGCCGCGCTAACGCGCGGTGAGGGAAGCAGGTCCCGCCCTGCGAGCCTCTGGCGCTCCGCCGGGCCGGGCCACCAACGACGACGTCCCTGGCGTTCGTGCTCACGCAGTCAATGATCTGACGGCTGCTCAGCGGTAGCGGCTCGGCCGCTCCCGCCGGTGAGTAGCGGGCTTTGTGCCTACTCCAGCAACCGTTGCCTGATCAGCTCCATCACTTCCGCGCGGCTGCACTTGCCGTCATCGCCGGCGTAGAGGTGGTTGCCGATGCGCGTCGAGACGGCGACGAGGCAGCGGACCTCGACCTCTTCCTCGTCGGGGCAGAAGGCCGAGAACAACGAACGCAGGTAGTCCATACGGCGGCTGTCGACGCGGCGCAGGCGCTCGGCAACGGCCGGGTCCCGGCGGGCCCAGTCGCGGATCGCCAGATCGGCGGTGGCGCCCCGCACCGGCCCGTCGACGGAGGCGGCAATGATGGTGAACAGTCGGTCCAGTTTGGCCCTGGCGTCTCCCCCGCCGCTCTCAACCTGCTCAATCACGCTCTCGGCGACCTCGCGCTCCCAGGTGTCGAGCATCTCGGTGAGCAGCGCGTCCCGGTTGCGGAAGTACCCGTAGAAGCCCCCCTTGCTCACGCCGAGAGCCTGCGCCAGCGCCTCGATCCGGACCGCCTCGGGACCGCCTGCGACGAGTGCCCGCAAGCCTTCCTCAATCCACTTGCCCCGCGGCGTGCGAGTGGCGCCCATAGCGTGTGCCTCCTCACGTCCCCGCCGAGTATACGGGGGCGTATAAACGGTTCTATGCTCCATCTATACGCCACCGTATAGACAGGGGCCTGCTCATGCGACTCCCCCGAACCGCCCACACCGACCGCCCCTGGCGGATTCACGAGATCGCCGGCGACTTCACGGTCGAGGACGTGTGGGCACTGCCCACCCCCGGCGGACCCGACGACCTTGTGTGGCTGGTGCGCCAGACTGCCGAAGGAATCAGCGACGGGGTGGCCGGAGAAGGTCTCGTCTCCCGCGTACTCTTCGCCGTCCGTTGGAAGCTCGGAGCGCTGCTCGGCTGGGACAAGCCCGGTACCGGCGTCGGCACCAGGGTGCCCTCCCTGCGCGACCGACTGCCGGCAGACCTTCGCGACGGCCCCCAGGGCCCCGACCTCGGCTTGTCCCCGTTCACCTCGCTCTACCAGAGGGACGATGAGTGGGCCGCCGAGATGGGCAACAAGACCGTGCACGCAGTGATGCACATCGGCTGGGTTCCGGACGGCTCTGGCGGATACCGCGGCCAGATGGCCGTCCTGGTGAAGTCCAACGGTCTGTTCGGATCCCTCTACATGGCTGCCATCAAGCCCTTCCGGTACCTCGGGGTGTATCCGGCGCTGATGCGCTCCGTCGGCCGCGAGTGGCAGGCAAACGCCGCCAGACGGAGCGCGCACCAACGTCCCCCAGGTGATGGCTGACTTCCAGCCCCCGCCCTCGCGCTCCAGGCGCCGCTGGCGGCGACGCTCAAGGCGGCAGGTTCCGTAGACCAGTCAAGCCGATGCCCAGCGCCTACCTCATAGGCGCGGCATACCGCAGCCGATCACGAGCCGTCACCGCCCGCCGCCATCAGGGGTTCAATGCCAATAGACACAGCGGCGTACCCATGACGGCATCAACTTAACCATTTCTTCTCGCCGTTCTGACGTGCATGGCGACAATTGGAGTCGCAGTCGCGCTCGCCGCCACAGTGAATCGCGCCCCACAGCGGGCGATTCGTCGAACACGCACCGCAAAGGCCAGCGTCCACCCACATCACAACAAAGCAAAATGCAAGACAACCCTCTGACGACTTTCCGAGAATAGTACGGAGCGCCGCCTTGCGTCCGTGCTGCACACACCGTGCCGGGCTGCACACGCCGAGCTGAAGGGTCCCCAACGGCGCTCCCGCAAGCGATGTTTGAGGAGTTATTTGTGCCGGCTGAACACGCCGATAATGCCGATACCGAAGCTGCGAGCCGAAACTCGCTGAAAGTTGAAGAAATAACCGTCACCAACCCTGATGTGACGAGAAGGGCGATTGGCGCAGCGGCGATCGGAAATGTCACCGAGTGGTTCGACTTCGGCGTCTTCGCCAACCTGACGCCTGTGCTCACCGCGGTGTTCTTCACCGGCGCGGGTCAGACCATCGGCACGATCGGCACCCTCGGCCTGTTCGCCGTCGCCTTCCTGGTGCACCCGATCGGCGGGATGTTCTTCGGTCCTCTCGGCGACCGCATCGGCCGTACCAAGGTCCTCTCCATCACTGTCATCATGATGGCCATCGGCACCTTCGCCATCGCTTTCATCCCCGGTTACGAGACCATGGGACCGGCCGCTCCCCTGCTGATGTTGCTCGCGCGGCTGATCCAGGGATTCTCCACCGGTGGCGAGTACGGCGGGGCGATGACCTTCATCGCCGAATACGCCCCCGACAAGAAGCGCGGATTCCTCGGTAGTTGGCTGGAGTTCGGTACTCTCACCGGCTATCTGTTCGGTGGAGTGGCCGGCCTGGTCATCCAACTTCCCGGCGTGATGTCCCACGAGGCCCTGCTCTCCTGGGGCTGGCGCATACCGTTCCTCATCTCCGGCCCCATCGGCATCATCGGCCTCTACCTCCGACTGAAATTGGAGGACACTCCGGCCTTCCAGGCAGTGGTCGCGGAGAGCAAGGGCCGTGAGGGCAACCAGACCATGAAGGAGATCCGCAGGATCTTCGCCAACTACTGGCGACCGATGCTGGTCTGTATGGGCCTGGTACTGGTCTTCAACGTGGTCAACTACATGCTCACCACGTACATGTTGGAGTACATCGCCAAGTTCGCCCCCTCGGTGAGCGCCACCTGGGCACAGATCCTGGAGATCTCCGTCCTGGCCTTGGGCATGGTGCTCATCACCTTCGTCGGCCGGCTCTCCGACCGCATCGGCCGCAAGCCGGTGATGTACTTCGGTTGCGGCATGCTGATCCTGCTCGGCGTGCCCTCGGTGCTCCTGATCCAACAGAACACGCTGACCTCCGTCTTGTTCGGTCTGGTCCTGATGTCGTTGATGCTGCTCTGCTTCAACAGCACCGTCCCCTCCGCGCTGCCCGCGCTGTTCCCGACCGAGATCCGGTACGGCGGCCTGTCGATCGGCTTCAACCTCTCGGTCTCGCTGTTCGGCGGCACCACCGCCGTCATCAACGCCCTCCTGGTGGAGGCCACCGGAGACGTCAACGTGCCCGGCTACTACCTGATGGCCGCCGGCGCGATAGGCGCCGTCGCCTGCTACTTCGCGGCGGAGTCCGCCCGCCGCCCCCTGCCCGGTTCCGCCCCCGCGGTGGAATCCGTCGAGGAGGCCCGCGAGTTGGCCCGCACGGGACTCCCCACACACTGAACCAGCCCTCTCCCGGCCCGGGGCCACGCCACGCACGCAGCCCGAGCGCTTCGGTGGTGGGCTCCGGGCCCTTCCATGTCCACCAGGGACGAGCGGCTTCGCCCGGCCCCCTTCCGCAGGCCCGAAGGCGGCGCGCCCGATGCCGGCCGACTTCATCCGTCCGTGGTCGCACCACGCCGTCGTCACTCCAACAACCGCCGCCCTCCGCCACAAACACTCGCGTGACTCGGCCGCGTCGGTCGTCGTTAGCACCCGTGATGTCTGAGCGACTGCCTGCCGAAGGTCTCCCCGTTGCGGTCATCGGTGCCGGCCCCAGCGGCCTGGCCACCGCTGCCATGCTCGCCCGCCTGCGCGTACCGGCAGTCGTCCTGGAACGCGGCGACCACGCCGGCGCGAGCTGGGCCGAGCGCTACGACCACCTGCGACTACACACCACACGGGGTTCGTCGGGGCTCCCCGGCCTCAAGTTGCCCAAACAAGGCGGCACTTGGACGAGTCGGGACGAGTATGTGCAGTACCTGGAGCGGTACCGTGCCCTGCACTGCCTTGACGTGCGTACCGGGACCGCCGTCCACCGCATCGAGCGCTCTTCGTCCCCCGGTACGCGGTGGCGCGTCCACACCTCCTCCGGCCCCCTCCCGGTCCGGGCCGTGGTCGTGGCGACCGGACGCAGTCACACGCCCCACCTCCCCCACTGGCCCGGACGCGACGGATTCACCGGCACGTTCCTGCACTCCGCCGAGTACCGCAACCCCACCCCCTACCGCGGGAGATCCGTCCTGGTGGTGGGCGCCGGCAACAGCGGAACGGAGATCGCGACCGTGCTGGCCCAGCACGTGGCGGAGTGGGTGTGGATCGCGGTTCGCACTCCACCCAACATCCTTCCCCGCAGCTCCAGTCGTTGGCACCTGCTCGGGCGGGTGACGGAGCCTCTTCCCCTTGCCTGGCGCGACCGCTCATCGCTCCTGACGCAGCGCTGCACGCTGCCGGACATGGCCTCGTTCGGCATTCCTCGGCCCCGCACCGGGCCCTTCGTCCGCAATGCGCGCGAGGGCGTAAATCCCGTGCTGGACCACGGTTTCGTGGCGGCGGTACGGTCGGGGCTGGTGGAGCCGGTCGCCGCGGTCGCCGCTTTCGACGGCCCCCGCGTGCTGCTCTGCGACGGCACGCACGTCGCCCCCGACGTGGTCATCGCCGCCACCGGCTACCGTCCCCATCTCGACGCCCTCCTCCCCGGTCTCGACGTCCTCGACAAGGCCGGCTATCCCACGGTCAACGGCCGCCAGACCCCTCCGACCGCGCCCCACCTGTACTTCGCCGGCTTTACCAACCCGCTGAGCGGCGCGTTGCACCAGGTGGGCGTCGAGGCTCGGGCCATCGCCCGCGCCATCGCCCGAGGGCCAGGCACCACCGTTTCCGTGCCTCGCCCTCGGGACGGCCATCGCCGCGACTGACTCCGCAGAGGGAGCGCGCCCAAGAGCCCGCAGCCTCCAGGTATGCGCCCTCAGCCGGTCAACGTCTCCACGAGCCAGGCGGTGCCCCCCACCAACGCCCCGTACCCAGGGATGGCGAGCAGCGGCCAGGGAATGGGGCGCGGAACCAACACCTTGGCGTGGAAGGCGAGGTCACGGTACTCGGGCATGCCCTCGGTGCCAGGCAGCGTCATGAAGCGCGGGCGTACCGTGCAGAACAGCAGCCAGTCGATGACCAACAGGTCGAAGAGGGTGAGGGCCAGGAAGCCGGCGGTGCCCAGGACGAACGGCGGCACGAATCCCAGGCGGCCGTCCACCCGCCCCTGCAGATCGAGCACGCCGGCCACCGGAACGGTCACGAAGAGCAGGAGGTTGAGCAGGCCGGCCACCGTCGCCGTCCATCTGCCGCGCGCGCTCTGCTCCCCGTACCGCGCTCTGATCGCGGGCGGGTAGTCGGAGAGCAGAGCGTCCCTGGCCACGAGCAGGGAACCGAGGACGACCAACGTGAACAGGGCCGCCAGGACGAGTGCGTAGCCCATGCTGACGCGAGCGACTTCTAACCAAGTCATGGATAGGTTCATGCCATCCGAGCGTAGGCCCTGCCTGGGAAAGCTCGGTCACGTGCCCAAGACGTCGTGCCTACGGAAACCACACCTCGCCGATGTGGTCCTCACCCTGCTCGCTCCGTTCGACGACGAACGTCGACTCACAGCGCTCCTCGTCCGCATGGACGGACAGGGCATCGCCGGTCAGCATGTGGAGGAGGCCGTCATGGTCCACGATCCCATCGCCGCTGGCGTCGTACGCGGCGCCTATCCGGTCGGGGACCGTACCGGCAGCGACCAGGGCGGCACGCAGGTCGCCGCTGACCTCCCACTCGTCGAAGCCCTCGATCCTCAAGTTCGGGATGCGTGGGACATCTGCTGCCACTGGGGCATTGAGCGCGGCAACAAGGATCTTCGTGCACGAGGCGCCGAAGTCCCATTCGCAGACAGCGATGATCCAGGCATCCGGATGTTGTGACCGGCGGTCGCTCATGGGGCAGGAGTGGAGCGCCGAAGGGCGGACGGACGGTATCCAGATGCGCGTGCCCGCTATGACGGGGGTTCACCTGCGTTCCGGGAGGTACGGGACTCGTGACGCCGAGTGTGCCGCGTCCCACTGACACTCACGGGACGTGAGCTAACAACCGGCCTTGGTAAGGGAGTTGATCCGACCGGTGCACGCCGAGGGCGCACACCAAGGGCCGATGCGAGGGTTCATCCGAGGTCAGGCCCAACCACCGGTCGGTAATAGTGCAGCTCACCGGGTCGGGCCGACTCTCCGATCGGCCGGGCTCGTTGGACGATTGGTTGTCACGTGTCCCGGTTCGTGCCTCCCCGGGTTGTCGTGATGCCGGGGTATCCGCTTGGATCGCCTTCTGTGAGTACCTTCCAGCCGCCGCCTCCCCCCAACCAACCCCAGCCCGGTCCCGGCTTCGGTCCCCCGCAACCGCACTACGGTCCGCCGCAGGGCGTGCCGCCTCAGCCGTATCCTCCGCAGGTCCCAACACCGCAGGGTCCAGTGCCGCCTTACGGGGCGCCGCAGCCGATGCAGCCGCAGATGGGGATGCGGCAGGGCCCGCCTCCGCACGCGCTCGCGTCCCCCGGCATGCGTCTGCTCGCCCGCTTCATCGACTACCTGATCGCCGCCGTGTTGATCGGCGGTGCCTGGGTACCGACGAGCATCTGGATGACCAGCACGTTCAAGGCCGGAGACAGCCGCGGGGCTCCCATCGTTCTCGGCCTCTGCGCCTGGACACTGCTCGTCGGCCTCTTCTTCGAACCGCTGACGATGGCAATGGGTGGCACCATCGGCAAGGCCATCTGTGGCGTGCGCGTCGTCAAGGTCGAAACCGGTGAGAAGCTGGGCTTCGGCCACGCCCTGGGACGCTGGCTGGCCTATCTGGGCATCGGCATGGTGCCGGTGCTGGGCCTGATCAACGTGTTGTCGTGCATTTGGAACGAGCCGTTCCGACAGTGCATGCATGACAAGGCCGCCAACACCGCGGTCGTCAAACGCCGCCTGTAACACGCCGGCCCCGCACGTCCATTGGTGACGCCGAGAAGAGCAAGGTAGGGCAGACAGCCAGGACCTGCTGGATGTTGAACGGTTGGGCGGCTGAGCCGCCCCCGTTTCCACCGTGACCCCTTGGGCTCCTCGGGAGTACGGGGCGCGGGAGAGGAGCGACGTGGGCACGGGGTTCGCATCGGGCGAGGAGCAGTGGCGGACCCGCCTGGGGACGCTTCGCCAGGTCGTCCGTCAGCAGGTGGTGGCCAGGCAACTGGCGGTTCACCTCCGGGACGTGCCGTGCCGGCGGGTTCTGGACGTGGGTTGCGGGCAGGGCACGCAGGCCCTGCTCCTCGCCCGCCGCGGCCATCATGTGGTGGGGTTGGATTCCTCGGCCCAACTCCTCAGCGACTTTCGCAGAGCCCTGGAGGTCGAGGCGCCCGAGGTCCGTGAGCGCGTGAGCGTGCTCCAGGCGGATGCCGGGAGGCTCGCGGAGCTGTTCGCATCGGCCAGCTTCGATGCCGTGCTGTGCCACGGCGTTCTGATGTACTTCGACGACCCTCGCCCGCTCCTGACCTCCATTGCGCAGGTGACGTCTCCCGGCGGGATCGTCTCGCTCCTGGTGCGTAACGGCGATGCGTTGGCGATGCGGCCGGGCCTTCTCAGTGACTGGGCCGGCGTTGAGCAGGCTTTCGAGGGCACCGCCTACCTCAACCGCATCGGAGTCAGGGCCCGTGCCGATCGTCTGGACGACATGACGGCTGCACTCGCGGAGCGGGGCATGCCGCTGCGCGAGTGGTACGGCGTTCGGATCTTCACCGACGCCGCCGCTTCCGATGCCGCGTTGCCCGAACCTGAGCAGCTCAACCGGCTGTTGGCGTGCGAGGAACGGGCCGGACGCACGGACCCGTATCGCCGTGTGGGTGCTCTGCTGCATCTGATCGCCACGCGTCGGGCGGGCGAGGCACCGGCCTGCTGAGGTCAGGCCGGTGCTTCGCCTTGGTGGCGCTCGGCCGCAGAACTCTGCCTCCAACAACCTCGCCGGAGGCCCGTGCCCCCGCCCCTGCCCGTGCGCACAATGCACACAACCCGCAGAACGACGCTAACGAAATTCGCGCCCACAACCTGGAGCGGTGCGACCAACGTCGGATAGTTTCCCCGGTTGGACCTGACGGCCCACAGCCTCAACGAGTAGCAGCTACCGGGGAGTTCACATGGCGTCATTCATCGAGCCGGCAGGCGGCACACGTCGCGCGAGAGGGGGCCGGCGGTGACCGCACACGCATGGACCTTGCTGATCATCTTGGCGGCCGCCATCGGGGCGTTGATCGTGTTGATCAACTCGCGGTTGCGGTTCCATCCGTTCGTCGCCTTGATGCTCGTCTCGATCGGCGTCGGTCTGGCGGCCGGCGAATCCTCTGCCAGTATCACCACGTCCCTGGAGCAGGGCGCCGGCAAGATTCTCGGCAACGTGGGTGTGACGTTGGCCTTCGGCGCCATGCTGGGTCGGGTTCTGTCGGACTCGGGAGCAACCGACAAGATCGCGCGGCTGGTCGTCGACCGCGCCGAGGGGCGACGGCTTCCGTGGTACATGGCGGCCGCCGCGTTCGTCGTCGGGATCCCGATGTTCTTCGAGATCGGGCTGATCGTGCTTCTCCCGCTGGTCTTCAGTGTGGCCCAACGCCTGCGCAACACCGGCAAGATCAACGGCTCGCCCTACCTCTACCTGGCCGCTCCCACGATCGCGGCACTCTCGACCCTGCACGGCATGGTGCCCCCACACCCCGGGCCACTGATCGCGGTGCGGGGTCTGCACGCAAATCTGGGCCTCACCATGCTGGTTGGTCTCGTCTGCGCGATTCCGACCGTCATCCTCGCCGGACCGGTCTACGGCCGGTGGATCGCGCCGCGGCTCGCGGTATACCCCGACAACGAGTTGGTGGCTCAATTCACCGGCGGCGGCACGGCCTCCGGCGGCGACGGTACGGCAGGCGACGCACCGCATACCCAGCCGCCGGCGAAGGACGATGCGGTCGTGTCGCCGACCAGGAAACCCGTACCCACTGGGTTCGCGGTCACCGCGGTCCTCGTCCCCGTGGCACTGATGTTGCTGAACACGCTGGCCGAACTCGCCCTCACCAAGACCAATCCCCTGCGGCCAGTGCTGGCCTTCACCGGAGAACCGGTGGTCGCCATGTTCACCGGCTTCCTCGTCGCGCTCTTCGCACTCGGCTACCGCAGCGGCATGCCCTCCGAGGCGATCCGTACGTCCTTGGCCGACAGTCTCAAGTCCGTCGCGGGCATCCTGTTGATCATCGCGGGTGGCGGAGCGTTCAACGAGATACTCGTGGACTCCGGCATCGGCAAGGCCGTTCAATCCGCGGCAACTGGCGCTCACCTCAACGTTCTCGTCCTCGGCTGGCTCGTGGCGCTGGTGCTCTCGTTCTCGACCGGATCAGTCACCGTGGGCATTGTCGCCGCGACCGGCATCCTCGCGCCCCTCACCGCAACCGACGGAAGCCTGCACACCGCACTGCTGGTCATCGCCATCGGCGCCGGCTCCATTGGCCTCAACTACGTCAATCACGCCGGCTTCTGGCTGGTCAAGGAATCGTTCGGCATGACGCTGGGGCAGGCCACGAAGTCCCACACCGCCATCCAGACGATCGTCAGTGTCTGTGGGCTCGTCATGGCCCTGCTCCTGTTGAACTTCACGTGACCGCACTGCCTGAATCACCCTGCTTTGGAACGGGTATTGAGTAACGGGGTGGGCTGACTACGTACGATGTGGTCTGCGGTCGCAGATCCCCCTCAAGAGGATTGCCGCGTTTCCCCCTCGCTGCCTGGTTCCCTCACGGAGACTGGTGCGGAGTCCGCAGTCTCGCGCCTCGCGAAAAGGGGGACCTTATGCGCAACGGCCCGAAAGCAAGCTCATTGGTCGCCGCGACGATCTCCACAACCGTCCTGTCACCACCTGCATCCGCTTCCACGGTGGCACCGCACACGCAACGCTGCGACAACAACCTGTCTGGCCAGGCCATGGCGCCGGAGACCTCCAACCGGTCCTACGTCCCGCCGTCCGCCCACTGACATGTACGGCTCCGACCCGTGCCCAAGGACTGACTGGGCCCACGAACTCAGCGACCAACTGGACTGGCACTGGCGGCAACGGCTCCGCCCCCGGCTGGTGGGACTGACCGACGAGGAGTACTTCTGGGAACCGGTTGCCGACTGCTGGACAGTGCGTCCGCGCCGCAGCGAAGACGAGATGGGCGGCGGACGGTTCACCGTCGACTACACCTTCCCCACACCCGCCATCGCTCCGGTCACCACCATCGCCTGGCGGATGGCGCACCTCACCGTGCACGTCCTGGCCAGGCGCACCGAAATGTACTTCGGCGGGCCTTCGATCGACTACGACGACCGTGTCTACGCCGGCGCTGCCGCGACTGCACTGGATCAACTCGACCGGGCCTACGACAACTGGTCGTCCGGTATGCGTGAGGCAACGACGGCAGAGCTCGACCGCACACTCGGGCCGAGCTCGGGCCCGTTCGCCGGCCGCCCGCTGGCGGCACTCGTCCTTCACGTCAATCGCGAGATGATGCACCACGGTGCCGAGATCGCGTTGCTGCGCGACCTGTATCTACGCCTACCCCAAGCATGATGCTTACGTAGCCTGCCTGTTGATAGCGCCCCGCGTAGCGTGTGGTTTGATCTCGTTCGCCCGCGGGGCGTTCGGATGCGCAGTGCCTGCTCGTCCTACCCGCCGGACAGCCGGGACCAGCGAGGGTGCGAGCCCTACCCCCCGTCAGCATCGCCCCGGCCAGGAACTTTCACCCCTGAGCGGCACGTTGAACGAGTTTCACCGAACGTTTCCATTAACAGGAAGGGCTGCCCGGACAGGCCGATCGGTGAAATAGTCGACAATGGTATTGACGATCTCTTGGGGGCGTTCAAAGCATACCCAGTGATCCGACTCGGGGATGGTGAAAAACTTTCCCCCCGAGATGGTTTCCGCGAAAGCCCGTTGATGCTTCGGGGCGGACAGGGTGTCGTGTTCACCGCAGAACACCAGGGTAGGTACGCCTTGGAGGCCGCCAGTGGGGTTGAGCTCTTCGGTGGCCGAGCGGTCGAGGTGCCTGAAGTTTTGAGGGCTGGAGGAAACCGCATGGGTAACTAGTCGCTTTACGTAGCGGTAGGCCAATTTTCGGTTTTGGACCACGCGACCCTCATCCCGGCAAAGCCACAAATCTAGCGCCCGGCGGATGAACTCCTCGGGCTCGCCGCGGTTCACGTAGCGTGCAGCCTCGCGCCATTGGGAGAGTTGCCCTTCGGTGACGTATGCGGGCACGCCTCCGAGCAGCAGGCGGGAGATTCTTTGTGGATGGCGTTGGGCGAAGGCGAACGCGATTATGGACCCGAAGGAGTATCCGAACAGGTTGACTCGATCGTAGTCCAGGTCGTCGAGAACATGCTCCAGCGCATGGCACATTGTGTCCATGCCTTGATCCCCACGCAGAGGGTCGGCTTGACCCGCACCGGGCAGATCGAGCGTCAGCAGGTTGGCCAAGGAGCCGACGGGATCGTCAAGGTGACCCCATCCGTGTTTGTCCTGTAGGGCGCCGCCCAGCACGAGAATCGGTTCAGTTTTCGGATTCGGTTGCCGCAGGAGTCGGTAGTAATACGTTAGCCCCTCCACTGTGAGGGCCTTGACGGTCTCCGTACTCGATTCCATTTTGAGAGTAAATCCTCAACTTCGTGGCAGCACTAGCTCAATGACGACTGATTACCAGGGCGGAGTTATGTCCGCCGAACCCAAGAGAGGATTTCACGGCAAGTTCGAAGCGTGCGGGCTGGGCATCTTTAGCTACTACCTCAACGGGGATTTCAGGGTCTGGAGTCTCAAAGTTCGCAGTCGGTGGGACGAGCTGATGCTGGAGCGCCAACACGGTGAACGCAGCCTCGATGGCACCAGCCGCACCCAGGGTGTGCCCGGTCATCCCCTTCGTTGATGTCACCAGAGGGTGTTGACCTAGGACGCGATGCAGCATTGCGCCTTCGATCTGGTCGTTCATCACGGTCGACGTGCCGTGCGCGTTGACGTGGCCGACGTCCGCGGGGCTCACGTCGGCATTGGCCAAGGCGGCACGAAGGGCGCGTTCGGCGCCGGCCCCGTCAGGATGTGGCGCGACCGGGGAGTAGGCGTCGTTGGATGAGCCGTATCCGACGACGTGGGCCTTGATTCGTGCGCCCCGAGCTTGTGCGTGCTCGGGGCGCTCCAGGACGAGGACTCCTGCGCCTTCACCCAAGACGAACCCGTTCCGGTCGGCGTCGAAGGGGCGGCACGCACGTGCGGGATCGTCCCGTCGCGTGGAGAGAGCTCGCGTGTTGCACAGACTCACCACAGTCAACCGTGAACATACTGATTCGGTTCCTCCTGCGATAGCGATGTCGCACATCCCTGCCTGCAGGAGCTGGCGCGCGTAGCCGACACTGTCCGTTCCCGACGCGCAGGTTGAGTTGACAGCCACGCTTGGCCCGCAGGCCCCCAGGTCTCGACACACACTTCCAGCCGCGCTGTTGCTCGTGAAGAGAGCCGCCAGTGTCGGGGACACGCGGCGATGGCCGCGTTGCAGCAAAGTCGCGTGCTGTGCCTCGTAGTTGGGGAGTCCGCCGTTGGCATTGCCGATGATCACCGCGACGCGTTCGCGCTCCCACTGGGAAGGGGTGAGAGCGGCGTCAGCCACGGCCTCACGGGCCGCCAACACTGCCAGTTGCGAAAAGCGATCCATCAGCCGTCGGCTGTTGACGTCCAGCTCGGCGGCGACGTCGATACCGTTGACCAGGTACATGAAGTCGCTCGGGAGGCCCTGCAGTTCTTCAGGCTGACGGACGCCTGAAGGCGTGTTGCTGCGGGTCACCTCCTCCCAGTTCGCTGCGGCCCCGATACCCGCAGCAGTCAGCATGCCGATGCCGGTCACGGCTGCGGCGTAAGGGGCGTTCGGCTTCCGGTGCATTCGGGTTGCGGCTGTCATGGGTCGAACATCATCCGTGTTCATGACGAGCTCGTCCGCTTCAACTCATGCACCGACCACCATCTGACGGCAGAGGTCTTCTTCGTGAGATCAACCATCGTGAGCAGGCTCTTCATCCGGCCCCTCTCCTTGTCGCCGTTCGCTCAAACGGGCCCGATAGGGCCCAGCACACCCGGCCCAACGACGACGTGGACACGTGCGTCACTCTCTCGCCGCTAGCGATTTCTTTCGATTCGCATCCCTGCAAGGGAGCACTGAGTCCTTCCCAACCTGGTGTTGTGGTGGGCCAGTTGGACCGACAGGCAGACGGAGCCCCGGGCGCACGGGTTCGGCACGGCCGAACATCCGCCGCTTCCGAGGCCGTTGATCAGATCAGTCCACGCTCTGGAGCAACTCGCCCAGAGCACCGGGCGCATTCGTGCCCCGGCACCTCGATCTTCCGCCTGATGACAGACATTTGTCAGGCACACATGCCGCCATCGACCTGGAGGACCGTGCCGGTGACGTAGGAGGAGCGGTCACTGAGGAGCCAGGCGGCAGCCTGGGCGATCTCTTCCGGGTCGGCGGCGCGGCCCAGCGGTGTCCGGGCGTTGAGCTGTTCGATGGTGCCGGGTGACTTCTCATCCCACTCCTGCAGCATCTCGGTGAGCGTGGTGCCGGGCGCGATGGCGTTGACGCGGATGCCCTCCGGGCCGTACGTGACGGCTGCCGACGCGGTGAGGCTGTTGACTGCCCGCTTCGCCGCGCCGTAGGCAGGCAACTGGGGGTTGGCCATCAGGCTGCCGACGCTGGAGGTGTTGACGATGGCTCCGCGCTTCACGGTGGCACGAATGGCTTCGATCTCGGCGGTCATGGCCAGCCACGGGCCCTTGAGATTGACGGCGTAGACGTGGTCGAAATCGGCCTCCGACAGCTGGTCCATCGGGCCGGGCGGCTGCCCCGTCGCGCCGTTGTTGAAGGCCACGTCCAGCTGGCCGTACAGCTCCACGGACCGGTTGACGGCGGCACGGACGCTTGCCGCGTCGGCCAGGTCGCACACCACGTAGTCCGCGGTCCCGCCGGCCGCCCGAATCTCCTCGGTCACCGCCTTGAGCTGGGTCTGTGTGCGTGCCGCGAGGAGCACCCGGGCGCCCTCCCGGGCGAACAGTCGCGCTGCTGCGGCGCCGATGCCACGACCGGCACCGGTGATGAGGGCGACCTTGTCGGTGAGCAGGCCCGAGGTCGAGGGGGACGTGATCGGTGTGTTGTTCATGCCGACGAGCCTGCGTCCGGCCGTCTCGCTCATCCAGGCACCGGCAGTACCTGGCTGGGCACCTCGGCGACCGCGCACACTGGGGAGATGGATCGACGAGTACGACGTGAGCTTGGTGACTTCCTGCGTAGCAGGCGCGAGCGCATCACCCCGGCCGACGTGGGGTTGCCAGCCGGGACGCGCCGCCGCACCCCGGGACTGCGGCGTGAGGAGGTGGCGCAGCTGGCGTTCATCTCGACCGAGTACTACGCACGGCTGGAACAGGCCCGCGCCCCGCACCCCTCCCGTGAGGTACTGGCCCAACTCGCCCGCGCGCTGCGCCTGTCGGACGCCGAGCGCGATCACCTCCACCACCTGGCCGGTGCTCCGCCCGGACCACCGCCAGGGCCTTCGCGGGAGGTACGACAGAGCATCGTCGACCTGCTGCAGCGGCTGCCGGAAGCCGCGGCAATCGTGATGTCGGCGACATACGAGGTCATTGCCTGGAACAACCTGGCCGCCGCGCTGATGGAGGACTTCTCCGCCCTGTCACGCCGGGACCGGAACCTCATTCGACGCGCCTTCCTCGGCCCGCACCGGCACGGCCGGCGACTGTACGGCGTCTCGGACGCAGACGAGTTCGCCCGGACCTCCGCTCAGCACCTGCGTGCCGCGGCAGCTCGCTACCCCAACCACCCGGAAGTGACCGGCCTGGTCGAGGAACTCCTGGCCGGTAGCCCGGAGTTCGCCCGACTCTGGGCCGCCCATGACGTGACCGCCCGACCGACCCTCTGCAAGACCTTCGAGCACCCCCTCGTCGGCCCCGTCGCCGTCAGCTGCGACGTCCTGGACATCGCCGACCGGGACCAGCAGGTCGTCATATACACCGCCGCCCCTGGCTCGCCGTCGGCAGAGGCACTGCGCCTGCTGTCCGTCGTCGGCACTCAGCAGATGGACCTGCCCGACTTCTGTGGCACGTCAGAGCCCGATGCACTCTCCAAGGGACACATACCTGGCGTGTAGGTGTTGCTGGTCGTGACGTTGACGACAGCGCCCTGGCAGCGAGTGTCCGGCATGCAGCGAGAGCTGCGCCGGCTCAGCTGATGTCGTGGTCGCAGTGGGCCTCGCGTGCGCGCGGTTCGCGTTCGGCGGGGGGGGGGGGGGGTACCTCGGTGTGCGTGAGTGAGCCAGGCATGGCGTGGGAGAACCACAGCGGAGTACCGCCTGGTGCTGCGACGGCCTGCACACGCAAGTCGTGCCGTCATACACACCGCATCCCGCGGCGATCAGGAAGCGCCACCACCCACCGCCATCACGAGTTCAACGTCCCTGTGCGTTGTTCACCGTGTGGGTATACGACGCGTCGGCGTCATCGCTTTGTGGGCCTTGCCAGACCAGCACCCGCATGGAGCGGCCATCGGCTTTGGCAGTGCCGATCCGTGCCGCTCGATGGGCCACGTCCGACTCCTTCACGAAGCGGCGCTCGGCGACCTGCTCGCCCTCGTCGATGGGCCACCACTGGTCGGGAGCGTCTTGCACGTCGATGCGCCAGGTGTACCGGACGTAGCGGCTGAGGACGTCATACACGCGTGCGGGCGCAAGGCCGATCGCCTCGGCGATGGCCGGTGCCCGCATGCCGCGCCGCGCTGCGTGCAGGATCACGACGGGGGTGGCGGCGACAACGGCCTCGCCGGCAACTCGCAGCGCCCACACGTCATGGAGGTCGAGTTCGTTGGCGAGCTCCTCCAGGTGCGCCTGTAAGAGCTCGGGATCACCACGCCGACGTTCGTAGGTGTCGGCGATCCAACGCACATGGCGCAGTGGGTCGTCACCCTCCTCGGCGCCGTCACCAGCTCCGGTGTTCGCGGCTCGGCATTCGCGCGCGTACTGGTCGAATGCTTCTATGACCTGGAGCATCAGCCGTGCAGAGGGCACGGCTGATGACGTTCTTGTGGCCCCTAGCCGGTCGGGGATGTGGTCGGCCATGCGCGCGATGCTAGCGGCCTGGTCTGCTGGCATATGTGGGGACACGTCGGTGTCGCGCCACCGCGCCGCGAGGTGGTCTCGGCTCGGTGGCGCTCCGATGCTCTGATCGTCCAGCTCCACTGCTCTGCACGGTAGTTGTGTGACCTTGACGTCTAGGTGCATGCGCCATGCGTCAAGGTCGTCGCAGTGAGTTTCCCACTCACGATGTTGACTTCGGCCGGAGCGGCAGTCCGTGTCGCACCACGCGGTCAGGGGTTCGCGCTCACGGCAACTCCAGCACGGACGCCGGGTAGAGGGCGACGCGTAGTGCACCACCATCGCCCGCACCGCCCGGCGGGGCGAACCGCGGGTACGCACCGCCGCTGACCTGCAACCGCACCCGGTGTCCGGCCGCGAAGCGGCGCGCCGTGGCGCTCATCGGCACCACCACCTCCAGCGGTTCCGCGCCATCTCGGTCGCGCACTCGCACCAGCCCGTCGCAGACGTTGACCGACCGCCCCCGCTCGTCCACATCACACAGCCGCGCGAAGACATCGAAAGCACGGCCGACGGCAGCCCCACCGGCCGCACCACCCTCAGCGCCCCGCGCCCACTCCCCCGTCATCCGCAGCCGCGCCGCGACCGCCCCCAACACCTCCAGCGGCTCGTCCAGCACCGGACCGGTGAACGTCAGCACATCCTCCCGGGCCTCCAGCGCCCGGTTGTTCCTGCGCCCCGCACCTTGAGAGAGCGCCGGCCCACCAACGGCCGGGGTCGGGTCCGCCAGGTCGTAACGGAACTCCGCCACCGGGTCCGCCCCGCGCTCCGGTGCCTGTCGCCCGAGTCGGCCGCCCGAGGCCAGGTACCAGCGGCCCTCCGAAGACGGCGCCGCCGGTGGCCAGTCGGCAAGATCCCGCCACTCACCCCCGCTGTCCCCGCCTACGTGCACCCGCACGCCCGTGGAACGCAAACCATGCCGCTCGCCGCACAGTTGTGCCCGCAGCCAGGCCAGGCTTTCCGCGAACACCTCCGGCCAGCCCCGCTGGAACGCCGAGGCGTGTGTCCAGGGCCCGATGAGCAGCGTGCTCTCGCCTCCTGCATGCCGCAGCCGCCGGTATTGCTCGATGTTCTGGTCGAGGAACACGTCCTGCCACCCGCCGATCAGGCACGTGGGCACCGTCGACCGCTCCGCGGCCGCCCCCACCGACACCCCATGCCAGTACGGATCACTGTCATCCTTGCGTGCCAACGCCTCAGCCAACCAGGGGAGTTCATCCGCAGGACCGGACATGTCTGGCTGGCTCGGCGCGTACGGCGCCCGCAGCCGGTGCGCGCCGCGCAGCCAGCGACGGAGTCGTAACGCCGCCCGCAAGAACGGCACCGTTCCTCGGTGCAGATATGCCATCCCGACGCCCGACACCAGCGCGTTCTCCAGATGGAGCGCGCCTCCCGCATGGAAGAACGCATAGGGGTCGTGCAGTCCGACCTGCACGACCATCGCCCGTAGCTCCGGTGGCGGCTCCAAGGCCAGCGCCCACTGCACATACCCCAGGTAGCTTGGCCCGATCGTCCCCAATGCCCCGTTGAACCAGGGCTGTTGGCGGAGCCACGCCACCGCTGCCTGCCCGTCCGCCGCCTCGTCGCGCCAGGGCTGGAATGCGCCGCCCGACCCAGCCGTGCCGCGACAGCTCTGCACGACCACGTGGAACCCCTGCTCGGCGAAGAGGATCCCGTATAGCGCCGCCCACGGATTCCCCCGTCCGTAGGGCGAGCGCACCATCAGGGTGGGGAAATCCTCTCCCCCGCAGGGAAAGTAATGGTCGGTCAGTAGTGGGCTGCCGTCGGCTGCCGGGGCCACGAGTGCCGGCTCCCAGCCCACCTCGTACGGGCCTGGCGGCAGTTTCCGCCAGGTCACCCGCATCCAACGCGCCGACAGCGGCGGCCTCCGATGCGGCGTATCCCCACCAGTCGCACCCCTCCCGGTGCCGGGCATTCGCGATGCCACCATCGCCCTCCCCCTCCATCGCGTATTCTCGTACTGCGTACGAGAATAGCGAATGCTTGGATGACTGCATGGATCCCCAACAGCTCTGGCTGGCCCCCGACCGCCCTCGGCGTGGACGCCGTCCGGCCTTCAGTCGCCAGGCGATCACCAAGGCGGCCGTCGAACTCGCCGACGCCGAGGGGCTGGAGGCCGTCACCATGCGGCGGGTCGCTGCGCAGGTCGGTGCCGGCGCGATGTCGCTCTACAGCTACGCCCCCGACAAGGAGACGTTGGTGGACCTGATGGTCGACCACGTCAACGGCGAACTCCGCGTGGCCAAACCCCTGTCAGGCGACTGGCGTGCCGACCTCAAGGCCATCGGGCACCTTCAACGCTCCCTGATGTTGCGTCATCCCTGGTTGCCCGCAGCCCTCTTCGCCCGCCAGACTCTCGGCCCGAACGCGCTGACGTTCCTGGAACAGGCCCTCGCGGCCCTGCGCCCCACCCGGCTCGACGGCGCCTCCAAACTGGAGGTCTTCAGCCTCCTCACCGGCTTCGTCGCTTCCCACGTCACCCACGAACTCACTCGTTCCGCCACCGCGGACGCCCCCGAGCGAGCCGCGGCCGAGGCCCGCTATCTCGCCGCTGTCGCCGCCGACGGCCACCACCCGGAAATCGCAGCGGCCCTGGCCGCTGCGGGCCGTCCCCTCACCCCCGACGCGACGTTCGCACGGCTCCTGGACCGGTTGGTCGACGGGCTCGACGCGGATCCGAAGGCGGCGACGGACGCAAAGCCGGGCACGTAGGGGTCCGAGTCACGCCGCTGCCCCGTTCCATCGCGTGGTCCGCCTGCGAGGTTTCGGTCGAACTGCGCGGTCATCAGCGGGTGTTGAGCCGTCGCGGGGATCCGAAGCCGCGGGGTGTCTCATCGGCAGTTGGCCGCTACATTGGGCGTTGGCGCGCGGGCGGTGCCGGGAAACTTCGACTACTCGGCGGCCGTCTCTCCCACGTTGACGAAAAGAGACCGCTGACCGAGATGAGGTTCACTGCCCGATCGTCCCCCTCGCCCGTTCCTCCTCAGACGGCGGCACTGCGCCGGCTGGTCAGCGCGAATGCGCTCAGCTCGGTGGGGGACGGGGCACGGCTCGCCACCTTGCCCCTGCTGACGGCGTCGGTCACCGGCGACGTGTTCTGGGTCTCCGTGGTCGCCGCCGCGGGGCGCGTGGCCTGGTTGCTCGCCCCGGCCATCGGGGCGCTGGTGGACCGCGTGCCCAGGCGTCGGCCCGTGATCGACGCGGATCTGGCGCGTTGCACGATGCTGGCCGTGTTGTTCGCCCTGGTGGCCACCGGTTGGGTGCCGGTGACGGCGCTGGTGGCGTTGGCGTTCGTTGCGGGCGTTGCCGAGGTGTTCCTCGACAGCGCGGCCCAGGCCGTGGAGACCGCCCGCACCGGCCACGGTCCCAAGGCCGCAGGAGAGAAAGGCGGTCCGGGGAACCAGCGGTGTGCTGCGTGGTACCTGGGCGGGGCTGCGGCTGCTGGGTCACCATCGTGTGTTCCGCCGGCTGATGGTGGTGGTCGCGGTGCTGGGCGTGGGCCAACAGGTGGTCTATGCGGTCCTCGTGGTCTACGTCGAGCGGCGGCTGGTTGCCGTGTAGTTGGGTGAGAGGTGGGCGAGGGGCGAGCGTTCAGGTGTCCGGGGTGACGAGGTCCTGGGAGCCGAGGACGGTCAGGAGGGCGAGGCGTTGGGCGTCCCCGGTGCTGGGTTCGGCCGTGTAGACCATGATCCGCAGGTCGCTGCCCGCCACGGTGAGGAGGTCGCAGTCCAGCGTCACGGGTCCGACCTGTGGGTGGTCGATGGTCTTGCGCGAGGCTCTGTGGTGGCCGGGGGTGCCGGTGTCCCAGAGCTCGGCGAATCGCTCGCTGCCGGTGCGCAGTTCTGTGATCAGCCGTTGCAGCCAGCGGTCGGCCGGGTAGCGTTCGGCGACGGCGCGGAGGTCGGCCACGAGCGTGGCCTCGTGTTCGCGTTGTGCCTGCGGCGTGCGGCGGGCCCTGCTGGCGCCGCCGCCGAGGAAGTGGCGCCACACGGCGTTGCGTTCGTTGCCGTGCCCGGTGGGCAGGTCGCCCATCAGCGCCTCGTACGGGGCGTTGGCCACGAGCAGGGTCCAGGCGGCGTTGAAGACCGCCACGGGCGTCCCCGTCAGTCGGTCCAGCAGCCGTTGGACGCTCGGGGTGATGAATGCGGGCACCGTCTCCGGTCCCGGTGGCGCGAGCCCGGCCAGGTGGAACAGGTGGGCGCGTTCCTCCTGCGAAAGCCGCAACGCCCGGGCCAGGGCCTCGACGACCTGGGACGAGGGGTTGGCGGCCCGTCCCTGTTCAAGGCGGGTGACGTAGTCGACGGAGATCCCGGCGAGCATGGCCAGCTCCTCGCGGCGCAGACCGACCGCGCGGCGCTGCCCGCCGGCCGGCAGCCCGGCCGCCTCGGGTGGGACGCGGTCGCGCCAGCGGCGCACCGCCTTGCCGAACTCCGTCGTCGCCATGCGACCAGTGTGCCCCGCCGGCCGTCCGCCTTCCTGGTACTGCTGGTCCCAGGAAAGCGGGTCTCCTGGCTGTCGGCGCGGGCCGGACGGACGATGAAGGCATGACGACAACACTGATCACCGGAGCGAACAAGGGCCTCGGCTTCGAGACCGCCCGCCAACTCATCGCCGCAGGTCACACCGTCTACATCGGCAGCCGGGACGCGTCCCGCGGTCGCCAGGCAGCCGAGAAGCTGGGCGCCCAGGCACGGTTCGTGCAGCTCGACGTCACCGACGACGCGTCCGTCGCGGCCGCGATCCGGACGATCGAGGCCGACGGCGGCCTGGACGTGCTGGTCAACAACGCCGGCATCGAGGCGCGGGGCAAGAACAACGAGGTGGTCGGGGCCGGGGAGGTCACAGCCGACATGATGCGGGAGGTCTTCGAGACCAACGTCTTCGGCACGGTACGCGTCACGCACGCGGTCCTGCCGCTGCTGCGGCGCTCCACTGCCCCGGTGGTGGTCAACGTCAGCAGCGGCCTGGCCTCGCTCACGCACCTGACCACCCCGGACCACCCGGCCGCCTTCTACCCCGACATCGCGTACCCGGCGTCGAAGACCGCGGTCAACATGATCACCGTGCAGTACGCGAAGGCGTTCCCGCAGATGCGGATCAACGCGGTGGAGCCTGGCTTCACCAAGACCGACCTCAACGGGAACACCGGCGTGCAGACGGTCGAGGAGGGCGCCGAGATCATCGTCCGGATGGCGCAGGTGGGGCCGGACGGTCCCACCGGAGGCTACTTCGACGCGGCGGGGCGGCTGCCCTGGTAGGCGTCCACAACGCCGTTGCTGGTGCGCCAAACAGGCGGCTTCGCAGACGGCCCGCGAGTGCCGCCTGGTAGTGCGGAAGCCGGGCCGCCGATGCTGACGGCATGTCTCACCACCTCAGCGGTCCCAACCTTCGGTCTCCCCTGGACGATGCCCGGCTCGACATGACGGATCTGTTCGCGTTCACCGTGCCTGGTGACCGGACCGTGCTGATCATGAACGTCAACCCGGTCGCTCCGACCGGCGGCCAGGCATTCCATCCGGACGCGGTGTACCGCGTCAACGTCGACACCGACGGCGATCACCAGGCCGACGTGGCGTTCAGCTTCGCCTTCTCCCCTCCCGTGGACGGCCGGCAGACCGTCACCGTGTACCGCGCCACCGGCGATCAGGCCCGCTCCCATGAGCCTGGCGGCCAACGCATCTTGGCGGACGTGCCGGTCAGCTTCGGCACCGAGGCCGCGACGACGGAGTCCGGGCAGTACAGGTTCTTCTCCGGTTTCCGCAGCGATCCGTTCTTCGCCGACCTGGACGGCATCGTCGCCAAGTTCCAGTGGACGGGCGTGGATTGGGGAGCCGACAAGAACGTCTTCGGCATCGTGTTGGAGATGCCCAACGCCGAACTCGGCACGGACCCCACGATCGGGGTGTGGGGACGGGTGAGCGTGCGTCAGGACGGGCAGTTGACGTCGGTTGACCGGGGCGCCCACCCGTCCTTGACCGCGTACTTCAACGAGGAAGACGCCAAGGACACGTACAACGCCGGTGAGCCCGCCGACGACTGGGTCACCTATCGCGAGCCGTGGTCCGCGGTGCTGGAGCATTTCGGCGGCTACGACGAACTGGCGGCCGAGGAGGCCCTGCGTACCGTGCTGCCGGACATCCTGCGCTACGACCGCAGCCGGCCCGCCGCCTACCCCAACGGCCGCACCCTGACCGACGACGTCACCTCCGCCCGCCTCACCATGCTGACCGCGGGCAAGGTCCCCACCGACCACATCGGCCCCCACACCGACCTGCTCCCCGGGTTTCCCTACCTCGGCGCACCCCACGCCGACTGAAACAACGGAATCCGAGACGGCGGACGGACTGGCAATAGCCGCGGCAGCTTCCACGGGACCGCCGCGGCAGTCAACACCGACCGTGCCTACGTGCCCGCAGGCACGCCCGCCGCCCCCGTCACCGGCGAGCCGAACTTCGACAGCGCGGCCAGGCTTTCGGCAACCGCCTCGGCGCCGTAGTGGAGCATCTGCCGTTCGTAGTCGTCCACGGCGTCGCGCAGTGAGCGGCCGCCCTGGACGACCTCACCAAGGTGACCGCTGAGCAACTGCGCGTCGAGTAGGGCGGTGTTGGCGCCGTTGCCGCCGCTGGGCGAGGTGGCGTGGGCGGCGTCGCCGAGCAGGGTCACCGGTCCGCTCGGCCAACGAGCAGCGCCGAGTTGGACCACGCGGATCGCCAACGGCGTGCTGTTCTCCGGGTCCGCCGCATCGACCAGCGCGCGCAGATCCTCGTGCCAGCCGTCGAGGTACCGACGCACGACGCGGTGCGAGGCGCCCGGGGGCGTGTCCAACGTGACCCCCGGCGGCGGGAAGAACACCCACCGCAGGTAGTCGCCGACGTCTGGAAGGCGCACCTCGGGTGCCAACTCGGCCGCAGCCTGGGTTGGTTGGCGTCGGAAGCGCATCAGGCCGAGCATCATCGAGGCTCCACCGTCGGACACGATGGTGCCGAAGCCTGGAACGAGCGGGGTGAACCGTTCGTCCAGCATGGTCCGGCCGATGACGCATCGCACGCCGGTGTCGGTCGGCGCGACGTCGACCAGGCGGGCGCGGACCGCCGAGTTGATGCCGTCCGCGCCGACCAGCAGGTCACCGGTGGCAGCGGTGCCGTCCGCGAACTCGGCTCGCACGCCGCCGTCTGCCTGTGTCTGGAAGCCGGTCAGTCGCTTTCCGGTGTGTACGCGATCGTCCAGACCGGCCAGCAGTAGTTGGCGCAGCACGTGCCGGTCGGCCATGGTGGCTCGCGATGCCTCGCTCGTCGGTGACGGGATCTCACCCGCCGGGTTGAGCGACGGGTCGAGGATGAGCCGGGGGCCGGAGGCGTCGCCGAGGACCGCGTCGAGCAGTGGTTGCCAACGCTTGGGCAGACATGCGTGCAGGGCCTCTTGCCCGACCTCGCTCAGGCCGATCCGATAGCCCTGGAACCGGGCGGTGATGCCTGGGTCCTTCTCATAGACGTCCACATCGACGCCGGCTCGCCGCAGCCCCTGAGCCAGACAGAGCCCACCCAGCCCGGCTCCGACAATGAGCACGCGCATGCCCTACCCCCTTGGACAGTGTTCAATTGGTCGGTGCTCAAGTTACGTCGCCGCCGGCCGGGAGGGCAAGGCATGATGGACATCGGTAACTCAGCAGGAGAGGGCGGGCGACAGTGCCGTTGAACCAGAGCGTGGTGCTGGAAGCGGCGCTGCAACACCTTGACGAGGAGGGGCTCGACGGGTTCTCCACCCGCAAACTGGCTGCTCGCCTCGGAGTTCGGGTCGGCGCCCTGTACTGGCACTTCGAGTCCAAACAGGCGCTGTTGGACGCCATCGCGGAACGGATCGCCACCGAGGCCATCGACGCCCTGCCGCCGCCGCCCGGAGACTTGGCCGAGCAACTGCGCGCCATCGGCCGGGCGTTGCGCGGGGCCATGCTGGCGCGCACCGACGGGGCCCGGGTGATCGCCGGCATGAGTCACCCCGGCCCGGCGGCCGGGGAGTTCATCGCGCTCCCCATCGCTGTTCTCCAGCAGGCGGGCCTCAGCGCGGATGACGCGGCGGCCGCCACCGACGCGCTCACCAGCTACGTCAACGGCTACACCGTCGAGGAACAGGCCCGCAAGCAGAGCCAGAGCAGGGCAGAACGGGACCGCCTCTTCGAGTTCGGCCTCACGGTGGTGGTCAACGGGGTGGGTTCGCTGCTTTGAGGGCGGACGGTGACGGCGTTCCGGCGTGATGGCAACAGCCCACCCCGCACCGCCGCGCCCCGCCCCGCCCGCCGACCGACCACCCAACCAACCGACTGCGAACCGGTCAGCAATCGGCCGGAAAATGCCGCGTCACACGACACCCCCATGGGGAGGTACGAACGCGATCAACACCGCAGAGTAGTCGGGGAGTTACGTGAAGTGGGCACAGGAATTCGAAGCCGTGAAGAAACAACTGGAGGCAGCACAGGAGACGTTGGGTCGTCTTGAGCAGAAGTTGGATCGTCTTGAAGACCCGACCTACGGCTTGTCCGCGCTCCATGGGGAACTCACGCAGAGCCGTCTGAAGATCCAGGAAGCCGTTCAGCGGGGCACTGCCGATCTGCGTGACGAGAACCGGGAACTACGTTGCCGCCAGGATCGGTTGATCAGTGAACTGCACGAGACCCGGAGCGAGTTCCAGCAGCTCCTGGATCTCGCCGACGTGCTGCATGCCGCCGCGGCCCACTGCCCACCGCAGGACGGCACGCCGGGAGACTCCCCAGCGGACGCCCGCAACGAGCCGCCCGCGGAGGCGCCGGAACCAGCCGCCCGCGAGCCCGAGCCCGCTCCCGCAACCACCGCAGCAAGCCCGCACACCGAGCCCCACACCAACCAGCAAGCGGAGACCATGGACCACACCGAGCCGCAGCCCGAGTCCGGAGACGACAACCAGGGCCGGGAGCAGGACCACGCTCTCAAGAAGGCGATCGAGGACGCCTACCGCGGCGTCCCCGCCCCCACTCCCGCGCAAGTCTCCGAAGCCCGCCCCGAGGACCCGAAGGTCACCCACGGCGTACTGCTGCTCAAGGCTGCCGGCGTCGCCTCCGCCCAACTCGTAGCGCACCGCGACACCTGGGAGTGGATCTCCGGCCTGACCGTCGACCACTGCCACTTCCGCACCCCACCCGTCGTCCAGGACGTCGAACAAGGCCGTATCCAGACCGTCCTGTCCGGGCGCTCCCTCATCGCGCTCCTCATCGAGCTGTGGAACACCCGCCACAACGCCGCGCCCCTCAACATCGACTGGGCGATGGCGACGACCGCCTACGATCGCATCGCCACCGAACTCACCAAGGTCGTTGGGCAGGGCGAAACCATTCGCATCATCTTGGACGATGGCCTTCCTGGCAGCGGCGAGCAGGTCGCCCGCGATGAGTAGGGTCCGTCTTCGGTCGGATCACGCGGATTCCGCCCACCGTGGTGGCGGCCGGCGCTGACGGGGCGTGAGTGCCGCACACGGCCAACTCGCCTGTTAGGGCGGCGAGTACGTCAATCACCAGCCATGACGCTCGCCGCCGTTCTTCGCGTGTGCTGGCGGGCACCCGTTGGGCAACAATCGGCGGAGCGGTCCACTGACATACCGTCAGCGGACCGCCCCTAGGTCGGTTGATTTGCTCCAGCCGGTCAGTCAGCCGAGCGCGTACCTTCGACTCTCCGCTTCTGCCGTCGCTGTATGACCACCAGAAGGGCAGCGCCCAGGCAAGCCAGCGCCAACGCAAAGGCCATGGACATGATGAGGCCCTTGCCAGAGGTTCCGGTGAAGGCCAGAAGGCCCCTCCCGGAACCCTGTTCCGGCGTGGACCCCGCTCCGCTGGCGGGGACCGCCGGGCTGGTACTGGGAACCGCCGGCCCGGCCGCCGCCGAAGATGACGACGGCTTCGGCATCACGGCGGACTTGGTGGGGTTGGGAGTCGCGGTCGGCGTGGACGTAGAGGTCTCGCCCGACTTGGGAGTCTCGGTCGACGACGGCGAAGGGCTAGGGCGCTTCTGACGGAAGCACAGGCCCGTCCCCCACAGCCGCGGAGGCTGACGCCGGAGGCGTCGTCGACGACGGCATGTTGGGCGGAGAGGCCGGGGGCACGTACGACGCCGTGACGGTGTTCGTGGTCGACTCTGTGATGTCCGAGTTCGAGCAGAAGAACTTCCGTTCCTGGTGCGGTGCGAGGTCGAAGGTTTCGGCCGCCTTCTCACACGACTCGGCGACTGCGTCGTTGAGCGTCATCCCTGTGAAGGTGGACCCGCCGGGGTTGGTCACCGTGATCCGCCAGAACACGGTACCGCCCGAGGGCACTCTCGTGCTCTCGACCCATGGGCCTGGACCGTCCTCTCCGCAGTCCCCTGCCGCCTCGGAGTCGCACACCTCCTTCTTGATCACCCGCTCGCAGTCGGCGCCCCACTTGACCTGGAGGGTCACCTTGTTGGAGGAGACCGTGGCGGTGCTGTCGGAGGATGCCTTGACCTGGTTGCTGACCTCGGTCACCGCGCAGTTCTCGGCCACCTTGGTCTGAAAGCAGACCTGCGCCGGCGGACCGTCGAACGTGACCACCACCGTCGGCAGAGTGCTCCCGCTCGTGTGGAAGGCCGAGTCGTCAAGGAGTGTGACGTGTGTCAGCACGGTGATCGGGTCGGTGGACACCGGAACCGAGCGGGACAGACTACTGACCAAACGCCCCTCGCGGCCCGAAGCCAACGTCGGCGAATCGCTGGCCGATCCGTCGGTAGCCGGCCGCGTTCGGATGCACGCCGTCCGGCAGGTCGTCGACGTCGTCCGTAGCGAAGAGCTCGCGCCCGTCCAGGTAGTGCAGGTTCCGGTCGTGCTCGCCGCGTTCCGCGACGATCCGGGCGAGCATGTCACGCACCACGTTCAGCGTCAGGGCGCCCCGGGCAACGTCAGCGGGGTCGCCGGTGGCCCTCGGGCCTTCGGGTGTCTCGATCCGCGGGCCCGGGGTGTCCTCCAGCGACGGGCAGAGGATCGGCGAGATCAGCAGCAACGGGGTGTCGGGGTGGCCCTCGCGGACCGTGTCCAGGAAGCCGTGCACCGCCGGGGCGAAGGTGCGCCGCCGGAACGACGCGCTGCCGACGATGTTGATGCCCACCTTGAGGCTGATCAGGTCGGCCGGAGTGTCCCGGATGGTGCGCGCGACGTAGGGGTCGAGCATCGCGTTGCCGGCCTGGCTGAGGTTGAGCAGGTCCACCCCGGCGAGCGTGGCGGCCACGGCTGGCCAGGTGCCTGTGGGGGCGTCCGCGTCAATGCAGTGACTGATCGAGCTGCCGTGGTGCACCCAACGGCGGCGGCCGCTAGGTGCGGGCGGTACGACCTCGGCGTCGGCGCGTAGGGCGATCAGTTCGGTGCGGGTCTGTTGCGGCAGCCACAGCTCGATCTCCTTCAGCCCGGCCGGCAGGTCCGCGAACCGCACGGTCCCGGGGGCGCCTGGTTCGAGCCGCTGTTCCGCGTGCGTGTCCGCCAGACGCACTACGTTGCCGACTGGCACCTCGGCCTGTCCGGCCGACTCCCCGTCCACCACCAGTTCCACCACCCCCGGGCCCACCAGGTCCGGGCTGTCGCCGAAGTGCCATACGGTGGTGAGGACTTGGAGCTCCAGCCGTCTCGCTTCGGTGCGGAACACCAGCCGCACCCCCGAGGGCATCTCGGCCACGCCCCGCATGAATGCGTCCGGATACTGCGCCCTGGTCCACGCAGGCAGTCGCAGCGGCAGCACCGCCGTCCCGACGGTCTCCAGCTCCAACGCCCCCCGGAACTCAACCGGGCCATCGATCAAGGGGATGTCGCGCACCGAATTCGTGTTGGGCATGGGAACGCCTCCGCTTCCGCTCTCTCACGGTCAGGTGAACACCACCGTCGGGTGCTCATCAATGCCTCGCCGGCGGGATTTGTTCCCTGGAGGCACGCCCGACGAAGGAGTGACAGGTGGGGCATGGGCCCGGGCGGCGTTCACTCACCCCGTGGGCCGCTGCGCGGTGACCACGTAGTAGTCCAACACTCCCTCGCCGTAGGCCCACAGGAAGTTGCGCGGCCACTGCTCGGGCTGGTTGATGCCGGCGAGGAAGCTGTCGAAACCCGCCCACACATGTTCCCCGATCGACTCGACGCGCACGTCGACCAACCCGGCGTCGCTCAAGGCGTTGAGTAGCTCGCCCAGTCGATGGGCCACGTCCAGGCCGATGGCGAAGCTCTCCAGTCGATCGGCCAGTGACTCCGCCTTGCCGGCGCCGCCATCGGGTACGAAGAAGCTGCTGACCACCAACCGTCCCCCCGGACGCAGCACCCGCGCACCCTCGCGCCCGAAGGCCGCCAGGTCCCGGAAGTGCTGCGCCGCCTCCACCGTGAACAGGCAGGCGAACTCGCCGTCAGCAAAGGGCATTTGCTCCGCTGCCCCCTGTGCGAACCGCAGCCGGGAGGGCGAGCGATCGAGCAGTTCCGCGTGGACCCGACGGGCCCGCACAAGTTGTTCCGGGTGAATGTCCATCCCGGTCACCGTGTCGAAGCCGAACTCCTCCAAGGCGAGTGCGCTGCCGAGCCCCAGTCCGCAGCCGACCTCGACGGCCTTCCCCGACCCACCGCCAGGCACCAGCGCCCGCAGTACTCGACGATAGAGGTTCCGCTCGCTACGGATCCGGTCCTCCGCACCGAGCGGCCCGTCGAGGGACACCCCTTCCCAGTAACCGAAGTTGATGAATCCACCAGCGAACACGGGGACGGAGCTGAGATCTTCCGGGCCGTACCAGGTGCGAACCGCAGGGGCGATCTCCCCGCCTTGTAATGCTTGCGCCTCATAACGATCCATGCGCACAGCGTAACCAAGTCGGCGCGGGGACAAAGGGAAAACGCCTCCACCACCGCCAACTCCCGGTGGTTCAGCCGGTGATCAACGGATCGCAAGTCTCGCGGGGGAGATGATGGGGCCGGATGACTCCTGATCGCTGATGCCGTTTCCGCAGGTGTAACGGGTCGCCCCACGATTGATGATCTTGCTCACGGTTGGGGACATGGAGTGGTTTCTATGAGTTGTCTGGGTTGTGATGACTCATCAGGCTCGCG